>NZ_QPJN01000008.1:0-80992 GCF_003338615.1 Halanaerobium sp. DL-01 | reverse complement strand
AATACAAAAGGCAAGTTAGAGGATATACTGTTGGGCTAACAGGATTTTAAGCCTGTGGAGATGGTGGGTTACCACTTCTAAGAAGCAGGAATCCTCGTGGGCTTGCCCCGAGGAGGGTCAATTAGAAGCTATTACAAAATCTTCCCGATCCAAATTTTTAATTACTGGAGCAATATAATCATAAGTTCTGTACATTTCTGCAGTATCAATAAAATTTATGCCTGAATCAAAAGCATATTTGATTACCTCTATACCATCATTTAACGGCATGTTTTTCTGTGCTGGCCCAAGTGGAAGTGCACCAAAACACATTTTGCTAACTTCCAGATCAGTACTTCTCAATAATTTTTTTTCCATTATTCCACCCCTCTTTAATTTAATATATAAACATGAATTTTTTTATTTCAGCCCAAATTGTATCACTCAACAACTATAATATTATAAGGTTTATCAAGTACTATTTCTGGAACATTTTTATATACTTCTATTTTACCTAAGACTTTAACTTCTTTTCCTTCAAGATATTCGGCAGGGTTGTAATCGAATTTAATCAAATCTTCATTAAATATAACCACAGCGAAATCTTCATTATAATTCTCCGAAAAATTTAGGTATGTTACTTTATCTGAGCTGTAGGTGGATTCAATTTTTCCCTTAACAATAACTATTTCATTTACATAAGAGTCAGCATTTTGCCAGCTTATAACCTCTACCTGATCCTGATAATATTCTATTTTGGACCAGATTCCTGTTTTTTCCCTTCGTGCTCTTTTTGCTGTTTCTTTAAATTCCGCTTCATATCTCTTATTTGGTGGAATGATCATCAAATTAGCATAACCTTCCTGAAGCAGCTGCAGGTTAAACATTTCTGAATCATTTAAATAAATATAGGCCAGCAGGCGTCCATATTTATCTTCTTTTTCAGTATCAAATTCCAGCTCCACTTTTTTATCCAGAATCTTATCTTCTGCAAATTCTTTTGCTTTAAAAGCAAAATATTCTCCCTGCCCTTCTTCCCAGTCAATCTCAGGACAGTCAACCCCCAGAACTCTTATTGTTTTACCACTGGAGGTTTTATAAGTATCTCCATCAATTATTTCATTTATATGAATTTCTGCCAGAGAATTTTTCTGACCAATAAAAAAATAAGACCCTAATAGCAAAATTAATGCTGCTGTCAAAATAAATAATTTATTTCTCATAATATACCAACTTTCTTCAATACAGTCTTTCCCCTTTTTTATCTAAAACAGTCAGAAAGCTCCATCTAAATCTGTTTTTGATTTAGGTGGAGAGGTTCACACTCTGCTAAAAAAAGAAAAGAGAGCAGGGATATTTAATTTTTTAGTATATGAATCTTAAAGAAATCCCCGCTTTTTGCAGCTTAAAATTTTTTTGAGAAACTCCTATATTTATATTATTCTATATTAACAGCATTTATACCTTCAAAAATATATCCATTTAAATAAATATATATAACTGAAAAAACAAAACCTCAATTCCGCTGGAATTCAATCAGCAGAATTGAGGTAAATTGTTTGCCTCTATATAATTTATAGAGCTAAAACTGGATTTTCAAGATATTTTTTGAGATCTTTTAAGAATTTCGCTCCCACAGCACCATCAACTGCTCTGTGGTCTAGTCCCAGTGTAAGTTCTATAGCTGGATAAACCTGTAATTCTTCACATACATCTGTCCTTACTTTCTCTACTATTGTTCCAACAGCCAGTATTCCAACCTGAGGTGGATTTAAAATAGCAGTAAATTCTTCAATTCCAAACATTCCTAAATTAGAAATAGAAAATGTTCCATCTTCCAGATCTGCCATTTCCAGCTTATCTTCTTTACTTATATCAACCAGATGTTTAATTTCTTTATCAAGTTCAGGTAATGTTATCTGATCAGCATTATTTACAACCGGAACCACAAGACCTTTTTCTACTGCAACTGCTATACCAAGATTAACATCTTCTTTGAGCAGATACTCTCCCTCAGTATAATGTGCATTTATATCCGGATGTTTTTTTAGAGTAAAGGCTGTGATCTTTGCAATCACTGTATTAAGTGAAGGAACATTATCCTTATCCAGTTCTTTATATTTTTCCCTCAGCTTGATAATTTCACTTATATCTGCTGAAGCTCTCAAATATATATGAGGTGCTCCCCAGCTTTCTGAAAGTCTCCTTGCAGTTGTTCTGCGGTAATTTGACATTTCTTTTTTTACTGTTTTACCTGCAGTTTTTTCTTTTTTACCTACTGAAGAAGCTTCATCCTGAAATTCATCACTTTCCATAAAAGCTTTAACATCATCAGATGTGATTCTAAATCTATCTGTGGTTTCTCTAACCTTCTCAAGGTCCACATTGTTTTCTCGGGCCACTTTTTTAGCCCTGGGAGAAGCACGCAGTATATCTTCTTTAATTTCTTTTTTATTATCAACTTTTTTGACAGGTGTTTCTTTTTCCGCTTTCTTTTCTTCTATTTTTTTAGCTTCTACTTTTTCTGATTCAGTTAAATCATCTATTTTTTCTCCCTCTGCAGCTAGAATACCAACCACAGTCTGTACAGGAACAGTTTCTCCTTCTTCAATAATAATTCTAGCCAGAAGACCGTCCTGATCTGCTTCTACAGAATGAGTAATTTTATCCGTTTCTACATCATAAATAATATCTCCTTCATTTATATCTTCACCTTCATCAAAATACCATCTTATTAATGTACCTTCTTCCATTGTTAAGCCCAGCTTGGGCATCAATAATTCTTTGCTCAATTTTTTTCCCTCCTATTCACTCACACAGCTATTAATAAAGTCCAAATACTTTTGGCAAGAATGTTGTTAATCCAGGTAAATACATTAATATTAGGAGCACAACTACTGCAGCTAAAATAAGTGGTATTGCCTGTTTTGCCAGTTTTTCTAAAGAAATATTGGCTATATTAGAACCAACATAAAGATTTACGGCCACAGGAGGGGTTACCTGTCCAATAGCAAGGTTGATTGTCATAATTACACCAAACCAGACAGGATCCCATCCCATTTCTGCCATAATTGGAAGCAGAATTGGTAAAAACACATAATAAATTGATATTGCATCAATTACCATACCGGCAAATAATATTATTATATTGATAAAGAGCAGTATAATAACAGGATTATCAGATAGTCCTAGAATAGCGCCTGATGCTTTTTGAATTAATCCCACATTTGTTGCAATCCAGGAAAACAAACCAGCTGCTGTTACAACTAGCATAACTACTGCTGTGGTTTCTGCTGCATCAACACCAATTTTAAATAAAATTTTGAAATTAATTGTTTTATATACAAACACACCAACAAACAAACCATAAAATACAGCTACTGCAGCTGCTTCTGTAGGTGTAAAAACACCTCCATAAATACCACCCAGAATAATTACTGGAGTTAAAAAAGCCCAGAATGCATCTTTAAATGAATCCCAGAGTTCAGAAAGTGTACCCCATTCTTCACCTTTATAACCGCGTTTTTTAGATATAATAAAAACAACTGTTATTAAGCCCAGTGCTACTAAAGCACCTGGTATAATACCTGCTGCAAACAGTGTTCCTATTGATACATTTGCTATCATACCATAAACAATAAATGCAATACTGGGCGGTATTATAATAGCTAACCCACTGCTTACTGAAGTAACAGCAGTAGCAAAGTCTTTATCATATCCCTGTTTAACCATACCGGGAATCAAAATTACTCCTAATGCTGCTACAGTTGCCGGACCTGAACCAGATACAGCTCCCCAAAAAGTAGCTACTATAACAGTAGCAATTGCCAGACCACCAGGAATAGGTCCAACTATTAGTTTAACAAAATTGATGATTTTTTCTGCCATCCTTGCCTTCTGCATAATTACTCCAGCCATTATAAAGAAAGGAATGGCAAGCAGAGGAAATTTAGATATACCTCCAAAAAAGTTGTAAGATATCATGCCGAGACCTTTATCTGCGATAAGAGATACAAAAATAGTTGTCATTCCCAGAGAAATCGCAATTGGAACTCTTATAATAAGTAAAGCCACAAATATTATAACCATCCATATAGCAGGATCCATTATTCATCACCGCTCTCTTTTAATTCAACAACAGTTCTCTGAATTATTCTGATTATAATTAAAACACTACCAATAGGTAATCCTAAAGTATACCACCACATTGGAACTCCCATGGAAGTTGTTGTCACATTAAGTAATATTTCATCCTGTATTTGTGTAATACTGTATCTAAGTAAAATTGCAAAAAAAGCAATCGAAAGCAGTGCCACTATTATTTGAACAACTTTCTGTACTTTTTTTGGCATCTTTTCAACAATCAAAGATACACATAAGTGTTTTCCTTTTTTAAAAGCAATTGAACTACCAAGCATAACAAGCCACACATATAAATAAATTTCCAGTTCTTCAATATAAGATATAGAAAACTTAAAAGTGAATCTAGAAACTACATTAACAAAGGCAATAGCTGCCATTGAAAGAAGTAGAACACCGGCAAGATATTCTTCCAGATTATTTAGTAAGTGTTTAATCTTTTTTTGCAAAACCCTTCACCTCCATAATAAAATTTAAGATAGAGCCAGGCAGAAAACTGCCTGGCAGTATTTATCTTAATTTTATTTACTGAACAGATTCTTTAGACTCGATAGCATCTTCTACAATATCTTCTCCAATTGTTTTAACCCATTTTTTATAAACAGGTCTGGTTTTTTCTCTAAATAATTCTTTTTCTTCATCAGTTAAAACATTAACCTTCATGCCCTGTGCCTTAAGATATTTGAATGGATCATTACTTCCATCTTCCATCTCCCAGGTGGCAAGAAAATCTTTTGCATAACCCATATCTTCTCCATTTTTAATCATTTCATCAATATATGCTTTTGCTGTACCATTATCTAAACCATATCTGGCAAGCATTTTCTGGAATTGAAGTGCTTCTTCTGCTGCCTGTGCAACTATTTCCTGATCTAAAGGAGTAAAGCTATCAAATACCTGCTGATTTATTCCTATCATCAGAGGATCAACGAGATAATTCCAGACAGTCATATACTCATGAAATTCCCAGATTTTTAAAGGAATTAAAACATCAACAACTGGATTTTCCTGACCATCTACTGTACCCTGCTGGAATCCTGTTGTAGCTTCCCCCCAGTTCATTGTTAGAGGGTTTGAACCTAATTCCTGGAATATTTCTATAAATATTTTACTTCCTACAACACGATATTTAAGATCTGATAAATCTTCTGGCTTATGAATAGCCCTTTTACTATTTGTAATTTCTCTAAATCCATTTTCTCCCCATCCAAATGGTTTAACACCCAGCTGCTCAATTCTATCAAGTAAATATTGTCCAGCTTTTCCTTTCTCAACAGCATCTATTTGTTTGTAGCTGTCAAAAAAGAATGGAAGAGAAAATAAGTTAAGTTCTTTAATCTGTGGTGACCAATTAATTGTGGATTCTAAAGCCATATCAACTGAACCATTTCTTACCATCATAAATATAGAAGTCTGCTTTCCTGCAGCCAGTGAAGAACCACCATAAGCTTTAATATTAATTCTACCATCAGTGCGTTCTCTTACTAAATCAGTAAAATAATTTGCTCCCATTCCCCACGGAGTAGCCGGTCCGACATTATAACTTAATGTATATTCCTTTTTATAATTCTGTGCAGAAACAAATGATGTCAGAACAAAGACAAACACCAGCATTAAAAATAAACTCCTCTTAAACATTTGATAACCTCCTCTTATTTTTGCTTCTCAGTAAAAATTAAAGTAAGAACTTTCTAACTTCTTCGATGACATTATCCTTATCCGGCATGATAAAGTTTTCCTGTTCTGGACTAAATGAATTTGGAACATTTTTAGCTCCAACCCTGTAAATAGGATCATCCAGATAGTCAAAAGCTTCCTCCTGAACTACTGATGCAATTTCTGCACCCCATCCCGCTCTCTTCCAGGTCTCATGAACTGTAAGCAGTCGGCCTGTTTTCTTAACAGAATTAATTACTGCTTCTCTATCCCAGGGAATCAATGTTCTGAGATCAATGATTTCTAAAGAAATACCTTCTTTTTCAAGTTCTTCAGCAGCCTTTAAGCTCTCATGAACCATTCTACTTGTGGTTACAACAGTAATATCACTTCCTTTTCTTTTAATATCTGCCTTACCAAAAGGAATACTGTATTCTTCTTCATCAACAAATCCTTTTTTGCCATACATCTGCTTGTGCTCAAAAACTATTACCGGATCAGACTGATTTAAAGCTGTTTTGTAAAGCCCATAAATATCAGCTGGAGTTGAAGGAATAAGAACTTTAATACCAGGTACATGCATAAAAATAGTTTCCAAACTCTGTGAATGCTGAGCGGCAGCATTATTAGATCTTCCATCAGGTCCCCTTAATATAATAGGCAAATCTCTCTGCCCACCTGACATGTATCTTATTTTCATTATCTGATTTGTAATTGCAGACATACCAGTAAAAAGAAAATCTGCAAAATGAAATTCCACAATAGGCCTGGTACCTGCAAGTGCTGCTCCTACTGCTGAACCAAATATCACTTCTTCAGAAATTGGGGTATCAATAACTCGATCATCAAATTTTCCAATTAATCCTTTATACTGGCCAAAAATTCCCCCCTGCTGTGCAATATCCTCTCCATAAGTAAAGATATTAGGGTTTTTTTCCATTTCTTCTTCTATAGCCCGGCAGATAGCACCGGAAAATGTCATTTCTACTTTAGCCATTTTTCCACCTCCTTAATAGTCATAACCTGTATCATCTGCAAACAGGTCTTCCAGTGCTTCTTCTGCAGCCGGAAACTCATCGTTGCGTGCATATTCAACAGAATCTTCGATAATTTTAGTATATTTACTCCATATTTCATTTTTCTTTTCATCATCAAGATAATCATTGTCTTTCAAATATTTTTCAAATCTTCCGATAGGTTCATTTTTCCATTTTTCTTCTACTTCAGCATCATCACGATAATTCATAGGATCACCAACAAAATGACCTTTTAAACGATAGGTTTTACACTCAAGTAATACAGGGCCAGAACCTTCTCTAACTGCTTTCACAATTTCTCCTGCTGCTTCATGTACTGCAAGCAGATCATTTCCATCAACAGTAACACCTTTTACATTATATCCTTTTGCCCTATCAGCTACATTTTTAACTGATGTTGCATACTCCGAATTAACGGTTGATGCATAATTGTTGTATTCAACCACAAAAATAATAGGCAGCTGATATATAGAAGCCCAGTTTAATGCTTCATGAAAAGCACCTCTATTTGACGCCCCATCACCAAAAAAAGCGACAACAACCTGATCAGTTTTTTTAATCATTTTAATTGCCATTCCTGCA
This sequence comes from Halanaerobium sp. DL-01, assembly GCF_003338615.1. NCBI lineage: Bacteria > Bacillati > Bacillota > Clostridia > Halanaerobiales > Halanaerobiaceae > Halanaerobium > Halanaerobium sp. DL-01. The sequence goes on along the minus strand of NZ_QPJN01000008.1, from coordinate 73,598 downwards.
CCAGCGGCGATCGGCAGTCCACCTGCAACTTCTCCATTTGCTCCTAATACTCCAAGTTCAAAATTCATAATGTGCATAGAGCCACCTTTACCCTTACAGTAGCCTGATTTTTTCCCATATAATTCTGCCATCATTAACTTTGGATCTGCACCTTTAGCAAGCATATGACCGTGACCGCGGTGAGTACTTGTAATAAGGTCATCCTTACGCAGATGATCAATAATACCGGATGCAATTGCTTCTTCTCCAATATAAAGATGAATAAATCCGGGAATTTCATTGTTGTAGAACTTTTCTTCTGCTTTCATTTCAAAAGTTCTAATTAAAACCATTTTTTCGTAAAGCTCAATTAATTTTTCTTTTGATAATTCCATTTTCTCACCTCCACTTTATATATAATGCAATTATTATTCCAATAAATATAATTTTCATAATCTTTTATATATAAAGAATTTTAGCAGATTTCAGACTATAAAAAAATAACATGTCCATATTATGAACATATATTATGTTCATTTATTGGACATGTTATTATATTGAACAGTTTAATTTATGTTTTTATAAATGGTAGTTCTGCTCACTCCAAGTCGGCGGGCTGCTTCAGAAACATTATTATCACAAACTGAAAGAACCCTTTTTATATATTCTTTTTCCATATCATTTAAAGACAATATTTCTTTAGAGAAATTTTTCTCTATTAAAAATTCATTTTTTCCATTACTTTTTCCATCTTTTTCATTCTGCCCGTGTTGAAAATTAACAATATCTTTATAACTTATCATCTCATCTTGAGCAAAATTAACGAGTCTTTCTATACAGTTTTCCAATTCTCGTACATTACCGGGCCAGCTTTTCTCCTCTAGGTAATTCATCGCATGTTCAGTAAAACCAGATATATCTTTATTTAATTTCTCGGCAAAAGTTGTAAGAAAATGATTTGCCAGCAGCCTAATATCATTTCCTCTATCTTTTAATTCAGGAATATCTATATTGAGAACATTTAATCTGTAGTACAAATCACCTCTAAAATTATTTTTTTCTACTTCTTTTGATAAATCTTTATTTGTGGCTGCAATAATCCTAACGTCTATAGGAATAACCTCTGAACCGCCAATTCTCATCAGCTTCCGCTCTTGAATAACCCTCAGCAGTTTAACCTGCATATTGAGAGGCATTTCTCCAATTTCATCCAGAAAAATTGTGCCCCCATTTGCCATTTCAAATTTACCGGGTCGCCCACCTTTGCTGGCACCGGTAAATGACCCTTCAACATAGCCAAATAATTCACTTTCAATTAATTTCATCGGTAGTGCTGAACAGTTAATTGCCAAAAAAGGTCCATCCTGTCTTCCCGAAGCTCTGTGTATGGATTGTGCAAAAAGTTCTTTTCCAGTTCCAGTTTTTCCTGTAATTAATACATTCGAATCACTTTCTGCAGCTATACCTGCAATGCGCTTACTTTTATTAATTTCTTCACTCTCTCCAATAATATCATCAAAGCAGAAGTTGGCCTGTGCTCCGGTCATAACATTGACCATTTTTTTTACCCTCTTTATCTCTCTAAAAGTATCAAGTACTCCCTTTATATTTCCATTATCATCTTTTATTACAGTAGCTGATTTAATAAAATGAAGAAGCTCCCCTTTTGATTTCAGAAAAAATTCTTTATCAACATAACCTTTACCACTTTCCAGAACATTTAAAATAACAGGGCGAAAATCTACAATTTCTTTTATATGTCTTCCAATACTATTTTCTAAGTCAACCTTTAAAATTTTTGCACCGGCTTTATTGATAAATTTTACAACTGCATTTTTATCAATAAATATAATCCCTTCAGAAACCTGGTTTGCAATTGCCTCTTCAAATCTGTTTTTTTCATCAAGTTCAGCTTCAAGCTTTTTCATTTTAAGCTGATTCTTTATATTTTCAATACTTTCATTTACTGCAGGAAGTATTTGATTAAATTCTTCTTCCGAAAAAACAATAAAACTCATCGCTCCCAGCAGCTTATCCTGAAAATCAAAAATCGGAAAAGCAGCTGTATACCAGCTTTTTAATACTTCTGACTGATGCTCATCTCCTAAAACAACTTCACTTTTTCTGCTGTTGAGTACATTATCAACAGCAGTTTTCCCAACCTTTTTGTTATTCCAGCTGTCTCCTGTATTAATATTATGCCTTTTCTGAAAATTTTCTACAAAATTTTTTTCTCCAAACAGCTTTAAGAGATGTCGGTCTTTATTAAAAACTCCTATTAAGAAATTTTTGAATCCATAATTTTCTTTTATTTTTTCTATGTTTTTATTTACTACAGCAAAAAAATCATTCCAGTGCTTTTTTTCTTCTCCTTCAACCCATAAAAAACGATTCCTGTTCTTTTTCTCCTCTGTACTTGTACAGTCACTGGCAAAAAAACTCATCAGATTTCTTACCCCCTGTAATAAAGTCAATATAAAAATAAAACTTCTTTAAATTACTCTGTTTAAATATAGTTCTATATTTTTCATTCTTTTCCTGCTATAACTTATGTAAAATATCAAAAAACTATTTTATACCCTAACCAAAAATAACAAAGCCTCATTATAGGGTCCTGATTTATAATATAATTTCGCACATAATTAATATTTAAATCTATTGATCATAGAATTTGTTCATAAAATTATTCTGCAGTTACATTATTATTATCGGCAGTCATAAAAAAAGATAACCAGATTCAGAAGTACTGTGACTTCATCAGCTGGCTTTAGATAACATATGCTCTTTATATTGATATTATTTAACTTAATTTAAATTTTTTCAAATATTTTCGTCATTATTTGACAGATTATTTTTTTCAATTAAAAACTTTAATTTCTCCGCAAATCTTAAATCATCTGCTTCAGATCTTTTTTTATGGGAATTATGGCGTCCTGTTTTACGCCTCCATTTAAAGTTCTGATGCCTCTGCATTAAAAGATAATCTATATTATTATCAGAAAAAATTTTACCGGAAAAACTTATTACCTGGGCACCTTTTCCCAGAACAACTGCTGCCAGACCATAATCACCGGTAACTACAATATCATTTTCCCGACAGAAATTAAATATTTCCATATCGGCAGACTGATATTTCTGATCAACTACAAATATCTTGCCATAATCAACCGTAAGATGGTGATTTAAATCAGTAAAAATATCAAGCTCAATTCCATATTCCTCGGCAATATTTTCTACTATTCCAACAACAGGACATCCATCACCATCTACTAAAATTCTCATTTTCAATCTTTGTACCTATCAAGAATTTTATCCAGCTGACCGGTTTTTCTAAATAAATGCTGTAAAATTTGTCTTACAGCACCATTACCACCATTATAATCAGAGATATAATCTGCTATTTCTTTTACAGCTTCTGCTGCATCAGCCGGACAGCCGGCAAAAGCTGCTTTTTTCATGACTTTAAAATCATTTAAATCATCACCCAAATAAGCTATATTTTCGAAAGTTATTTCTTTGTCCTGCATTATTTCCTGCAGTTTACCTTCTTTATCCTTTATATCCTGATAAAGTTCTTTTATTCCAAGTTCTGCCGCCCTTCTTTCAACTATCTTTGATTTCCGTCCAGTTATAATTATTATATCAATTCCAGTTCTTAGAGCTCCAGCAACCATAAGACCGTCCTTTACATTAAAAGTTTTCATCTCATTATCAAAGTTATCCAGATAAACCTTTCCATCTGTCAGTGTTCCATCTACATCAAGAAAAATAGTATTTATTTTTTCCATTATACCAGCTCCATCTTAAAATATTTCTGCCTCAGCTTCTCTTTGTACCGCCAGGTGGTACTCTTTCTGTTATCCATAAATAACAGCACCTCATCTTATAAATTTAATCAATTATTGAGATTTATTATCAGTTATTATATATCTTTTAACATTTACTGTAAAGTAAAAACTCCACCATTATGGTGAAGTTTTTAAATTAAAAATATTTAGATAGTAAAGATATATCAACCTATTTTATACAGGCTGAATAATGACCCGATTCCTTTTCTTCAAGCTCCACCTCTGTTCTAAGGCATTTCTCATCGGCCAGAGGACAGCGGGAACTGAAACTGCACCCTTCCGGCAGATTAATCATACTGGGGATTTCTCCTTCAAGCTTTATTTTAATATCTTCTTGTTCTGGATCTGGCTCAGGAATAGCAGACAGCAGTGCCTCTGTATAAGGATGGAGTGGATTACTAAATATCTGGTCAACTGTTCCCAGCTCAATTATTTTCCCCATATACATTACCGCTATCCTGTCAGCTATATATTCAATAACTCCTAGATCATGTGTTATAAAAAGCATAGTAAGGTCAAGTTTTTTCTGAAGATCCTGAAGCAGGTTTAATATCTGGGCCTGAACAGAAACATCGAGTGCAGAGGTCGGTTCATCAAGGAGCAAAAAATCCGGATTTAAAGCTATTGCTCTCGCAATACCGATGCGCTGTTTCTGGCCACCGCTAAATTCATGTGGATAACGGTAAAGATGTTCTTTTTTTAAACCTACAATATCCAGCAGCTCCAGTATTCTCTGCTTTAAAATTTTATTTTCTATATCAATATCATGAATTCTAAAAGGTTCTTCAAGAAGTTTTTTTATTGTTCTTCTGGGACTTAGAGAAGAATGTGGATCCTGAAAAACAATGGCCATATTTTTACGGAGTTCTTTTATCTCATTTTTGGAAAATTTATTTATATTTTTATCTGCAAATATTATTTCTCCACCATCCGGTTCAAGCAGAAGCATCAGAGTTCTGGCCAGAGTAGATTTTCCACAGCCCGATTCTCCCACAACTCCAAAAGTTTCTCCTTTTTTTATGAAAAAACTCAGATCATTAACTGCTTTAATAACTGTTCTTTCTTTGTTAATTAATCCTTTTTCTTTTACAAAATATTTTTTTAAATTTTTTACTTCAATTAATTTATCCATTAAAAATCCTCCAGTTAAAATTGCAGATGACATTTCACATAGTGATTTTCATCTATGTATTTTCTCGGCGGTATAGTAGAACTGCATACATCCATTTTATATTCACAGCGTGGATGAAATCTGCAGCCAGATGGTGGTGTTATCAGATTGGGAACTTTTCCTTTAATAATTTTAAGTTTTTCTCCCCTGCTCTCCCTGCGGGGTATTGCTTTAAGCAGCCCCTCGGTGTAAGGATGAGATGGGTTCTTAAATAATTTTTTAACAGGAGCATATTCAACAATATTACCAGCATACATAACAGCCACCCTGTCACATACACGTGCCACAACACCAAGATCATGTGTTATCAGCAGCATCGAAGACGACATCTCATCTCTAAGATTTTTAATCAATTTAAGAATTTGTGCCTGTATAGTAACATCTAGTGCTGTTGTTGGTTCATCAGCAATAAGCAGCTGTGGATGACAGGAAAGTGCAGTAGCTATCATTACTCTCTGCTGCATACCTCCACTTAATTCATGCGGATATTTTCCCATAATGTGTTCCGGATCAGGAAGACCTACTTTTTTAAACATTTCCAGCGCTATTTTTTTCGCCATTCTGCTGCTTTTCCTCTGGTGCTTTTTTATAACTTGTTTTATCTGGGTACCAACATCAAACACGGGATTGAGAGAATTCATAGGATCCTGAAAAATCATAGATATCTGATTACCTCTAATATCCTGCATTTCTTTTTCTGTTTTTTTGATCAGATTTTCTCCATTAAAATTAATTTCTCCGGAGAGAATTTTACCCGGTGGATCAGGAATAAGTTTCATAATAGAAAGAGCAGTCACAGATTTACCGCTCCCGGTTTCTCCCACAAGACCCAGTGTTTCCCCCTTATTTACTACAAAAGAAACATCTTCAAGTGCTTTCACTTCCCCTTCATAAGTGAAAAAAGATGTCTTCAAATTTTTAACTTCAAGTAAAATCTCATTTTCATCCAAATTATTTTCCTTTTCCATTTTACTACCTCCTGAGCCTGGGATCAAGCACATCCCTCAGACCGTCACCTAAAATATTAAACCCTACCACCACAAATAGTATGGCAAGTCCTGGAAATGCAGCAACCCACCATTCAGAAACAATATATTGGCGGCCATCACTGACCATAGCTCCCCATTCTGGGAGTGGAGGCTGAGCACCAAACCCTATAAAGCTCAGTCCTGCTGCTGCAAGTATAACTGTACCCAAATCCATAGTTGCCCTAACTATTATAGGGGAAAGGCAGTTTGGTAAAATATGAATAAATAATATGCGGATATCACTGCCCCCCATAGAGCGAATTGCCTCAATAAACTGAGAGTTTTTAATCGATAAAACCTGGCTCCTCACCAATCGTGCATAAACCGGCCAGCGCACAAGTGCAATTGCAATAATAGTATTTCTTAAATTGGGTCCTAATGCTGCTGCAATTGCCATCGCTAAAATAAGTGGTGGAAAAGATAAGAACATATCGGCTATTCTCATCAGTATATTATCACCTGCACCACCAATATAACCACTTACAGCTCCGACAATAATACCTATGGCTGCTCCAATTGAGACAACTATAATTCCTATCAGCACAGAAATCCTGCTGCCATATATAATTCTGCTCAAAATATCTCTTCCCATATCATCGGTTCCCAGAGGATGCTGAAAGCTGGGAGCTTCAAGTCTGGCCGACATTTCCTGATAATAAGGATCATGTGGAGCCAGAAAGGGAGCAAAAACAGCTATCAATAGAAAACAGGCTATTATAAATGCTCCAATCATAGAAAGTGGACTTTTTGAAATTAAATGTAATGTATATTTAAATTCTTTAATTTTAGATTCATGTTTTTTTAACCAGCTATCTATAAGTGTATCTGTTGTTTCCATGTCTGCTGCCTCCTTATTTAATTAATTTATCTCATCATATTTAATTCTTGGATCAAAAAATCCATATAATAAATCTACAAAAAGATTTGCAAGTGAATATACCAGTGCTATTAAAAGAGTAACACCCATTACAGCTGGAAAATCAAGAAAAAGCATGGATTCGACAACATAACGTCCGATACCAGGCCAGGAAAAGATTGTTTCTGTCAGCACAGCACCAGACAAAAGACTGCCATAAGACAGTCCAATAATAGTTAATGTAGGTATAAAAGCATTTTTAAATGCAAGCTTAAATATAATCAATTTTTCTGACAATCCAAAAGAATATGAACTTCTAATATAATCCTGATTCATAACTTCCAGCATACTGGAACGCATCATTCTTGCAATCTGTGCTGTAGAAAGATATCCAAGACAAAAAGCTGGAAGAATTATGTGTTGCAAACTGCTCCAGAATGCATCAAAATTTCCGGTTATTAAGCTGTCTACAAGATAGAGACCTGTAATATCTCTGGGCGGCATAATAAACATTGCAATTCTGCCTGAACTCGGTAAAAAGTGAAGATGATTATAAAATAAGGCCATAAGTAAAAGTCCAAGCCAGAAAACAGGCATAGAAACACCCAGCAGTGAAAAAATTCTCGCTCCCTGATCAAGCCAGCTGTCTTTTTTTACAGCAGATAATATTCCCAGGGGAATTCCTAAAATAATGGATAGAATAATAGCAAAAGTGGATAATTCAAAAGTGGCAGGAAAAAAATTTTTTAAATCTGCAGTCACATCCCTCTTGGTTCTTATAGATTCACCAAGATCAAAATTAATAAGTCCTTTCATATATATAAAATACTGTTCATGAATTGGTTTATTTAAACCCAGATCCTCTCTCATCTTTTCTATCTGCTCATCTGTTCCCCGTCCACCGAGCATTGTAAGCACAGGATCTCCAGGCACAACATGAGAAAGGGTAAATGTTATTATTGAAATTCCAATCAGCATCAAAACTGTATAAAACAGCCTTTTAAGTAAAAAAACTTTCACCAAAATACCTCCTTGACGACAATTAAATTCGCTGCCCTCAAAAAGAGAGCAGCGATACAGTTTTACTTATAAGCACTGGTGAAATCAAAGATTCTTACTGGATTGTACTCATAACCTTTAACTTCATTTCGCAGTACTACAATATTCTGAGGCTGATAAAGCATTGCCCATGGTCCTTCTTCAGCCAGCATTCTATCAATTTTATGATATAACTCTTTTCTTTTTTCTGGATCATTAATTTCTGCAGCTTCTTCTATTAAATCATCAAGCTCTTTACTGCTGTATGCTACCCTCTGAGTAAGTGAACCTTCACTGTGTCCAAAAGGATGAATAAAGTTATGTGGATCAGGATAATCAGAACCCCATCCGCTCAGCATAAGTTCAAGCTGCTGATTTCTGAACAATTCATAAAAAGCAGCCGCATTTAACTGTCTAACTTCTGCATTAATTCCTACTGCAGACAGATCATTTTGAACACTACTTATTACCTGCTTCCACATTGTTGAAGAAATACCGGTCAATTCAATATCAAACCCATCCGGATATCCGGCTTCAGCCAGCAGCTGTTTTGCTTTTTCCGGATTATATTCATATACCCCCATATCTTCCTGATAACCAAGCAGTGGTTTTACTATAGCCCCTTCTAATTTATTACCTGCACCTCTAACAAGGTGTTCAATCATTGCATTATAGTCAATAGCATGTTTTATAGCCTGACGTACTTTGAGATTATTTAGAGGTTCTTTGCTTACATTCATCCCCAGATAATAGGCTCTTAAATCAACACCTTTTATAACATTTAAATCTTCATTAGCCTCAAGATCAGCAAGCTGGTCTGGTGTGAGTTTATACGCCATATCTATATCTCCATTTTCCAGCATCATTTTCTGTGTAACACTTTCAGAAACGTTTTTTATTATAACCTGACGGAAATTAGGCTTTTCACCCCAGTAATTTTCATTTCTCTCCAGCACAATGGAATCTCCCCTGTTCCAGGTGACAAGTTTGTATGGTCCTGAAGCAGCCTCTCCGGACTGACCGTTTAACCATCCTTCCCCCCAGTCACCATCTTCTTCATGTGCCATGACAACTTCTGGATCTACTATTCCTGCACATGTATTACTCAGAACACTTGCAAAATATGAGGCAGGAAATTTCAGCCCTATTTCCAGTGTATACTCATCAACAACAGTTATGCTCTCAGGGGACATAACTTCATTTAACATCCAGGAAGGGCCCTTACCCATTTCCATAGATCTCTGCAGAGAAAACTGAACGGCTTCTGCATTAATTGGGTTTCCACTTGCAAACTCTGCATCTTCTCTGAGTTTAATAGTCCACTTTAATCCATCTTCAGAAATCTGATATGATTCTGCCAGATGTGGAACAACCTCTCCTTCATCAATTACAAAAAGATTATCATACACATTTTGTATTGTATTACAGGAAGTAAACTCATAGGCAACCGCAGGATCTAAAGAAGCAGCATCAAAATTATCAGCAACTACAAGAACATCATCAGGTATAGCTGCAGCACCAGCAAAAGCCGTATTAAAAACAAAAACGGACAAGACCATAAAAATTAATATTTTTTTCATTTATTTTCAATCCTCCTATTTACTATTCTACTACACACTCCATCTGAAGAAAAAGGATACCCACCTCCTTCAATAAATTAAAATTATTTCCAGCAGAAACTGCAGGTAATAAAAAACCCGGTGGATTACCACCGAGTTTGATTTTTCCAGTAGAAATCACCTGCATTTTTTAAGAGAGGTAGCACATCACCAACTGAGTAAATATGGTGACAGTACTGCATATCTTATATACAATCCCAGCACTCTGTTCCGGACAAAACAGAAAGCTTCGGCAGATCCACCTTTCATTTTAGACCACTGTCCTGTGTTATGCCCAAAATTACTAATCAGTCTCTGCACCTCTACCCCATCTTACTAAGATGAGGCAACCTCTTATATTCTCTTTTAGTTAATTAAATTATAACTGAGATAATTTTTTTTGTCAAGTTGACTTACACAAAGGCAGAAATGGTGAATTGCAACATGTAATGCACCTTTTTTCTTCAATCTGCTCTAATTTTTGAATTAAATCGTAAACTCTGTTACAATATTTATAATATTCTTTATCTTGACATCACTGCCAAGAATACTGTCTGAACGGTATTCTCTTTATTTTTAAAAAATCATTTGCGGAATTTCTGTATTTATTTAAATATAATTATTCAAAAAGAGATTCGAACTCCTGATAACCTTCTTCAGCCAGGTCTTCTGCTGGAATAAATCTTAGAGCTGCTGAATTAATACAGTAGCGTAAACCTGTTGGCTCAGGGCCATCCGAAAATACGTGACCTAAATGAGAATCTGCACCTTTACTTCTGACCTCAATTCTGGTCATCCAGAGTGAATTATCTTCAACTTCAACAATATTTTCCTCGACCAGCGGCTTAGTAAAGCTCGGCCAGCCGGATCCGGATTCAAATTTATATGTTGAAGAAAAAAGAGGTTCTCCTGAAACAACATCTACATAAATACCAGGCTTTTTATTATCCCAGTATTTATTATTGAATGCAGGTTCTGTAGCATTAAGCTGAGTTACCTTATACTGCAGGTCTGTCAGCCTTGCTCTCAATTCCTGGTCACTTTCTTCTTCATTAATTACTACACTGTCAGCATCTTCAGTCTTACAGAAAGTCACACATTCTGCCGAGTCAATATTATTTTTTTCTAATAGCCTTTCCTGCAGCTCGGTAGTCAAACCAAGCTCACCTATATTTTTAATAATATTATCCCGCTCTCCATTACCGGTAATATAGCCGCTCACTTTTGTTACCGCTGGAGAATTTATAAACTCCTGTATTGTCATCTGATTTAAATAGTGTTCTCTAACAGCTACCTGCTGCTGAAGTCTAAATTTTTGGTGGTAGTCTTCAGCCAAATAGAATCTATCAAGCTTTTTAATTTCAGTTTTGATTTCTCTACCGCTTTCAGCTTCCAGCCTCTCTTTCAATGCCAGAGCCTGCTCATGCTGTTCTGAATTATTATAAAGGATCAGAGAAGCATACTGTCTGGAATAAGCCTGACTGTAAGGATCATGGCTGGCAAAGAATATCTCCAGCAATTCTTGATAAGTGATCACATTGGGATCAAAATCAATTTCTATTGTTTCAGTGTGGTCACCAATCATCTTATAAGTTGGATTTTCAGTAGTACCACCTGCATAGCCAACCCTTGTTCTAACTACACCTTCTAAGGCACCAAAAGAAGCATCAGGTCCCCAGAAGCAGCCCAAAGCAAAATCTGCAGTTTCTGTCTCTACTTTATTCATTTTCTGATCATAGGGAATTTCAGTCTGGGCCAGCACACTCGACGTCATGCTGAAAACACTCAATAAAACAACCGCCAAAACTATTAAATAATCCATCTAATCTACCTCCTGTATATAAAATAATATAATATCCTATCTTGCTACTTATATAATAGTATTAATTACTGTTAAATAATAGTAAGTAGATTACTCAGGATTAAATTTGATTTTAGCTTAAAAAATAGATATGATTAAAACAATGTTCATAATTTAACTAAAATAAATACATAATAAGGAAGTTGATTAAATATGACTAAAGAAAAAAATAAAAAACCAACTACAAAAACGGCAGTTACTGCACTATTGACAGTTATTGCAGTGATTTTAATTTCAATTCGTACAGCTCTTGTTTTACAGTCAGCTTTAGTTTTAGGAGCAATGACCGCCGCTTTATTTGCCCTTTATCTCGGTTTAAGCTGGAAAGAAATTGAAAGTGGAATGATTAGCGGTATTAAAAATGCTCTGGGGGCTTCAATAATTTTAATTATCATCGGCATGGTAATTGGAAGCTGGGTTTTATCAGGAACAATCCAGACAATGGTCTATTATGGATTGGAGATTTTGAGTCCGAGTTTCTTTTTACCGGCCGCCTTTCTGCTCTCAGCTCTTACCTCTATTTTAATCGGAAGTTCTTTTGGAACAATTGCCACCATGGGGATTGTCCTGCTTGGAGTTGCTGAGGGACTGGGAGTTCCTAAAGCAATTACTGTAGGAGCAATAGTCTCTGGTGCTATGCTGGGTGATAAAATTTCTCCCATGTCGGATTCAACAAACTTAACTGCCGCCATGAGCAGTACAGATTTATTTGAACATATTAAATCAATGCTTTACATATCAGTTCCGGCAGCTTTTATAAGTTTAATCCTCTACTCTATTATTGGATCTTCCTATCTTGATGTTGGAGCTAACTTAAGTCAAATTTCAATGATTATGGAAAATTTAAGCAGCAATTTTAATATTTCTTTGTGGACTTTAATTCCACCAGCTTTAATGCTTCTGCTTTCACTCTTTAAAATGCCTGCTATTGCCTCACTTTCGATCAGCTTTATCACAGCTTCCATTTTTGCATTTTTAACTCAGGGGGCTTCTTTTGCTGAAATTTTAAATGCAGCTGCCAGCGGCTATCAGGCAGATACCGGGATGGAACTTTTGGACAGCCTCTTAACTCAGGGGGGAATAAATAATATGATGAGTACAGTTGCTATCATTATGGCGGGTACTGCGATGGGAGGTATTTTAGAAAAAGCAAGAATTTTAGAAGTGATACTGGAATCAATGCTAAAAATAGTTAAAAAACCGAGGGATTTAATTTTAATTTCTCTAACTTCAGCTTATGTAATGCTCTTAGCAACTGGAGAAATGTTTGTTTCAATTGTAATTCCAGGACGTACTTTGGCTCCTGCTTATCAGGAAATGAATATCAATACCAATGTGCTTTCCCGCTCCTTAGAAACTGCTTCCACACTGGGCTGCTCAATTTTGCCATGGGGTGTTGTTTCAGTCTATATCCAGAATGTAATGGACATCGGCTTCAGCTATATTCCTTATACATTTTTGGCCTTTCTGGCGCCGATGATTGCTGTGCTCTATGCAGTGAGCGGTACTTTTATCTTTAAAAGCAGAAAATAATAAATAGAAAGCTGGTGGAAAAATGATATGTTCTCCGCCAGCTTTTTTTAGTCATATTTTTATATTTTAATGAAAATTATTGAAACACAACTTTCTCTTCTAATTCAGTTTTTTTACACTCATATACTTCAATAATTAAGATTCTTCAATCATCTCTTCTGTTTTCTGATAGTGAGAACCCTTCCAGTAAATTATGCTGCAAAAAAAGGAAGATACAGGAATATTGAAATTTTAATCCCTCTCTGCATTATTTTTTAATGCTTCTTTAAGGGTATGCCAGGAAAGTACAGCACATTTTACTCTTGCCGGCATATTAGCTATATTTTTTAAAGCTGCTGCATCTTTTAATTTTTTGAGATCAGATGGATTATCTATTTCTTTTTTAATCATATTAAGAAATATTTCCACCAGTTCAAGTGCTTCTTCTATCTTTTTACCTTTAATAAGATCTATCATAATTGAAGTTGATGCCTGAGAGATGGCACAGCCGCTCCCTTTAAAAGCAGCATCCTCTATCATGTCATCATCCAGCTTAAGTTCCAGTGTGATATCATCACCACAGTTTGGATTATGACCATGTTCTTCAATATCTGCATCATCCATTTCTCTCTTATTGGGGCTGTTCTTACTGTGTTCCATTATCAACTCTGTATAAACTGAATTAAGATCCATAGTCAAACATCTCCCTCACTTTTTTGATACTATTTATAAACACATCAATGTCTTCCCTATCATTATAAAGGTAAAAACTGATCCTTGCTGAGGAATTAATATCAAGATATTTCATCAGAGGTTGAGCACAGTGGTGTCCTGATCTCAGAGCCACTCCTTCACTATCTACAATTGTAGCCAGATCATGTGAATGAACACCTTTAATATTAAATGATATAATCCCACCCCGCATCACGGTGTTTTGAGGACCATATATCTCAATGTAAGGAAGTTCTTTCATTTTTTTTAGAGCATAATCAGTTAAATCCCTTTCATATTCTGCAATATTATTCAGACCAATACTGCTTAGATAATCAACTGCAGCAGATAAACCCACCACCCCTTCTACATTTTGCGTCCCGGCTTCGAACCTTTCTGGAAGAGGTGCAAAGGTAGTCTGCTGTTCTTCCACATATTCTATCATTCCACCACCCAGTATAAATGGAGGCATTTCAGTTAATATCTCTTTTTTTCCATAAAGAACACCAATTCCCATAGGAGCCAGCATCTTATGGCCGGAAAAAGCATAGAAATCTACATCAAGATCCTGCACATCCACTTCCATATGGGGAACTGCCTGAGCTCCATCAGCCAGCACATAAATGCCATTTTGATGAGCTATTTCGGCAATTTTTTTAACTGGATTTATAACACCGGTAACATTTGACATATGTGTAATAGAAATCAACCTTGTAGAATCAGTAATTTTATTTCTTAGCTCATCCAGTGATATTCTTCCTTCATTATCAACATATAGGTATTTTAATTTTAAATCTTTCTTTTGGGCCAGCCTCTGCCAGGGAATAATATTGCTGTGATGTTCAGCAATTGAGATGATAATCTCATCTCCTTGATGCAGGAATTTTTCTCCAAATGAGCTCGCAATAAGATTTATTGACTCTGTAGTATTTCTTGTAAAAACAATTTCCTTTAAAGAATCAGCATTTATAAACTCTCTAACTTTTTCTCTGCCATCTTCATACTGTTCTGTAGCTTTAACACTTAAAAAATGAGCTCCCCTGTGTGGATTTGCATTATAATTTTTATTGTAGTAATCAACTTCATCCAGTACCGCCAGTGGTTTTTGAGTTGTGGCGGCATTATCTAAATAGTGAAGTTTTTTCCCATTTACATCTTTTTTCAGAATGGGGAAATCATTTATAATTTTTTCCACTTCAAATTTTTCAGATTTCAAGTCTGTGTTTAACTTCATTTATAACACTTCCTTTAAGATCATTTAGAGGGATTTTATCAAAAATTGGATTAAAGGCAGCTTCTATTACCAGCATCTTTGCTTTCTTTTCATCCAGACCTCTACTCATCAAGTAAAATAGGAGGTTCTCGTCCAGCTGTCCTGCACTGACAGCATGTTCTCCCTCAACATTATCTTCTTCTGTAAATAAGGCGGGAATAGAATCAGATTTAACTGTCGGATCCAGCATTAAAATCTCTTCTCTTTCAGAACCATCTGCAAGAGAGGCACCCTTTTTAAAATATAAGTCTCCCCTAAATACCTTTTCTGATCTATCTTTTAGTACTCCCTTTGTCTCTATCTGACTACTGCTGTGTCTTCCAGAATGATTCATCCTGTATGACAGATCCATCTTCCTATCACCATCACCAAAATAAATGGAACTTATGCTGGCAGAACTTCCATCAGCAAGAAGATTGTTTTCACTGCTTGTAATAGTACTTTTTGCACCTATTTCAATCGGAATAAAATTCAATTTACCATTGTTTTCTACAGCAGAAATATTGGTATCAAAATTGGTAGATTTATCATTCAATCTCTGTACCTTAATTATATTTAAAACAGCACCTTCTTTAACAACAATCCTCGTCAGTCCATTATGAAATGCTTCTGTATTTTTATCAATTAAGCGGTAATCAAAAACGACAGTTAGATTGGAATTTTCTTCAGCTACAATTAAATTATTGTCAATTAAAAAGCTGTTTTTTTCATCAAATTCGTAGATAGCTTCAACAGGTATTGAAAATTTTTCTCCAGCAGGAGCTTTTATAAAAAGCCCGGCATTATAAAGAGATTCAGCCAGAAGAGTATATTTTTTGTCTATTCCGGAATTTAATTCTGAATCTGAAAAAAAATTAAGATATTCAATAATTTCTTCTTCATTATTGAGGCTGTCTGTCAGCTTTTTTACGATAATACTGCTGTCAATAGTGTTGTGTTTTAAATAATTTTTATTATAGGGCTGGTATTCTGGTATTTTATTATCTGTCAGCTTTATTCTTTTAAATTCAGGTATCTCTACCTCCTGATAATCTTCAAATTTTTCCCGCCTTATTCTGCTCAGCAGCTCTGACTGTCCTGTTGTTAAATTATCAATAAATTTTTTCTCTAATTTCTTTTCCATATCTATCACCTATCCTATTGTTCCTTCTAATTCAAGGTTAATTAAGTTGTTAAGTTCAACGGCATATTCTAAAGGCAGTTCT
Source organism: Halanaerobium sp. DL-01 (assembly GCF_003338615.1). Taxonomy (NCBI): domain Bacteria; kingdom Bacillati; phylum Bacillota; class Clostridia; order Halanaerobiales; family Halanaerobiaceae; genus Halanaerobium; species Halanaerobium sp. DL-01. The sequence continues at coordinate 57,518 of NZ_QPJN01000008.1, read as the reverse complement.
TTAGCAATCGGTTCAACAAATCCCCGCACAATCATTGCTTTAGCCTCTTCTTCACTTATTCCTCTGCTCATCAGATAAAATATCGATTCTTCACTTATCCTGCCCACCTTAGCCTCATGTCCAATGTCTATATCATCAGTATTGAGATCCATTATCGGCAGTGTATCAGAGTGTGATTTATTATCAAGCATAAGAGATTCACAGGAAACAGCTGCTTTTGAATGGTGGGCTTTTTCCGTAACTTTAAGCAGCCCTCTGTAGTAGGCATGACCCCCATCTTTGGCAATAGAACGTGAATTAACATTTGAAGTTGTATTTGGTGCAGCATGTATCACCTGTGCACCGGTATCTAAATACTGACCTTCTGCTGCAAATGTTATACCTGTAAATTCAGCTCTGGCTCTTTCTCCTTTAAGTATACTCATTGGATAAAGCATAGAAACTTTTGAACCAAATGAACCGGATACCCACTCAATAACTCCATCTTTTTCTACAACTGCTCTTTTGGTATTCAAATTGTACATATTCCTGGACCAGTTTTCTATAGTGCTGTACCTTAATTTTGCACCTTCCCCTACAAATAGTTCCACCGCACCTGCATGCAGGTTATTTACCGAATATTTTGGAGCAGAACATCCCTCAATGAAATGTGCCTCTGCACCTTCTTCGAGAATAATAAGTGTATGCTCAAATTGGCCGGCACCTGGAGCATTCAGCCTAAAATATGACTGCAGAGGAATCTCCACATTTACTCCGGCCGGTACATATACAAATGATCCTCCAGACCATACAGCACCATGCAGTGCAGAAAATTTGTGATCATCAGGAGTGATCAGCTTCATAAAATGTTCTTTAACAATATCTTCATGTTTTTTTACAGCATTTTCCATGTCCATGTAAATTACACCCTGATCTGTAAGCTCTTTCTTTAAATTATGGTAGACAACTTCTGAATCATACTGAGCTCCAACACCGGCCAGAGATTTTTTTCTGCCTCCGGTATTCCCAGAGAATCAAAAGTATTTTTAATATCTTCAGGTACCTGATCCCAGTCACTCTGGAGATCAGCCTCAGGACGAATATAGGTTATTATATTATCAATATCAAGATCAGAAATATCTGCTCCCCATTCAGGTATTTTTTTATCCTTATATATCTCTAGAGATTTTAATCTAAAATCAGTCATCCATTCTGGTTCATTTTTTTCACGAGAAATTTCTTTTATTACTTCAGGTGTTAAACCTTTCTGTGATTTAAACTTGTAGTTTACTTTATCTTTTTTATCAAAAATCTCTCTATTAACATCTTCTACATGAGTTTTTTTGCTCATTCTAAAACCCCTCCTAACAGCAGAGTTCTTCTTCTTTTAATTCTTTATAACCCTTTTCTTCGATTTCACGGGCCAGTTTAATATCACCAGTTTTTACTATCTTTCCATCTATAAGAACATGTACAAAATCTGGTTTCACATAATCTAATATCTGATTGTGATGGGTAATAATTATCACGGCATTATTATCAGATGACAGCGTTTTTATTCCTTCTGCTACAGTTTTTGTAGCATCAATATCAAGTCCAGAATCTGTTTCATCAAGTACTGCCAGTTTAGGTTCTAAAACAGCCATCTGCAGGATTTCATTTTTCTTTTTTTCTCCTCCAGAAAAACCTTTGTTTAAATACCTTTCCGCATATTCCTTATCTATATCAAGTAATTCCATTTTTTCTTCAAGCAGAAATTTAAATTCAAAAATACTCTGATTTTCACCGGTCACGGCCGATTTTGCAGTTCTGAGAAAATTCTCTACTGTTACACCTGGAATTTCCTGAGGGTATTGAAAAGACAAAAATATTCCTCTTTTAGCTCTTTTATCAACAGCAAGATCATTGATAACATCTCCTTCAAACTTAATTTTACCCTGAGTGATTTTATATTCAGGATGTCCCATCAATACATTTGCCAGTGTTGATTTCCCTGCACCATTAGGCCCCATTATTACATGGGTTTCCCCCTTATTTACCTCTAAATTAATTCCTTTTAAGATTTCCTGATCTTCAACTATAGCTTTCAAATTATTAATTTCGAGAAGTTTTTTATTCATAATATCGATTCCCCTTATTCATAGTTTTTTACTCAAGTTTATTACTGTGTATATCATACTATATTACTCGGGATTAGTCAAGTTTTTAGTTAACAAAAAAATAGCTATTTTGAAGTGAATGTACTCTCTCCAAAATAGCTTAATAAAACAGCGGAAAATAATGATTCCCTTCAACAAATTCAGTGTTTTCACTTTCAGCAATTTTATGCTCATTCCAAAAAACTTTGATCATTCTAAACCCTTCTTTCATTAAAATATAAACTATGGTTCTCCCACAAAAAAGGTATTTGCGTCTCTAACTCATTTTTCGATTAAACTATCATTTTATTATTTTATATTATTTATAAAAATACTTTATAAATTAACATCTTTATGTTATAATATAAATCGATGTGAAAACAATAACATAAGAGGTGATATTTGTGGAAAAAGAAAGAAAAGAAAAATTGCTTGCTGAAACAAGAAAAACAGCTGAAGATTATTTTAGGAGGGGAGATTATTTCTGTTCAGAATCAGTTATTACTACAATTAATGATGCTTTAGGACAGCCTTTTGACCCCTCAATTGTAAAAATGGCTTCAGGTTTTCCAATTGGAATTGGAAAGTCAAAATGTTTATGTGGAGCAGTAAGTGGAGGTGTTATGGCACTCGGACTTGCTTATGGCCGCGAAAACCCTGGTGATCCAATGCCAGATTCATTTCCAAATAGTGCTGATCTGCATGATTATATAATCGAAAACTATGGTTCAACCTGCTGCAGAGTTTTAACAAGAGAATTTGATGATTTTAATTCACAAGAAAGAGCCAATCACTGTATTCAAATAACCGGAGAAGTTGCTGCCTGGGTAATGAAAAATTTTATTGAAAATGAAATAATAAAATAAACGGGGTGTTTACAAAATGAAAAATATAATTAAGAATACACCTATCGCTATATCAGGATTAATGCTGGGACTTGCCGGATTGGGAAATTTAATTGCTCCTTATGGAAGTATTTATAAAACAGCTGCTGGTATTTTATCAGCAGCAATAGCTTTACTTCTCATAAGCAGATTTATTTTTTTCTATCCAGATTGTTTAAAAGACTTAGAAAACTCAATTATTGCAAGTGTTGCTTTAACTTTTCCGATGGGAATAATGATCTTATCTACATATATAAAAAATATTTCCCATCAGGCCGCACTATTCAGCTGGTATACAGCTGTAGTACTACATGCTCTATTAATTTTACTGTTTTCTTTTAAATTTATTATCAATTTTGATATCAAAAAAGTATTTCCAAGTTATTTTATAGTTTATGTGGGTATTGTAGTTGGAACTGTTACTGCTCCAGCTTTTAACAGGATTCAGCTGGGACAGATTCTTTTTTATTTTGGTTTTATATGCTATATGATTTTATTACCTGTTGTAAGTTACCGGGTTTTTAAAATAAAACAGATAGCAAAGCCAGCATTACCCACTCTAGCAATTTTCACTGCACCTGCCGGACTGTGCCTGGCTGGATATATGAGTTCTTTTTCTGAAAAAAATACATTTATTTTCAGTCTGCTTTTGGCTTTAACATTAATTTCTGCAGCAGCAGTTATATCTTATTTACCAAAAATGATTTCTATAGGATTTTATCCGAGTTTTTCTGCTTTTACATTTCCTTTTGTTATAACAGGAATAGGGCTAAAAATGAGCAGTATTTATTTGAAAGAAAAATTTAATTTCAGCTTTTTAAAATATCCAGCTTTAATTGTTGAATTGCTAGCAGTTATACTGGTTATTTATGTTTTTTTACATTATTTTAAATTTTTATTAAATAAAGCTAAATATTAATATATATTATTTCACCAGCACTGCAAAATATTTAGATACAAGCTATAATTCCATGCCAAAAAAACAAAATGTCCTTTTAACTTCTTTATTACAGCAAGGTTAAATTTTGTTGATGCCGGAAATTACGAATCCATAATTTTATCCACAATAAACAATCTGGTATAATTTCCTGATATTATATAATGTTGATAGATAAGAAAAAAGCTAAAAAATTTATGATATTATCATAAATGAATTGAAAAATAGAATTAATAATAAAAATTAACTAAAGCTTTACTGCCATATTTAATTTTCCGCAGTAGAGCTTTTTTGTTTAAATTCAATTACAATTCATCTTAAAATAATGTTATTTAACCTTGAATTTTTACAGTTCAGTTTCAGAATATTGTTTATACTTTAATAAAAGATTAAAATTAAATTAGAAAATAGACGAAAAAATTAAAGGTTGGAGGCAATTAATGTGAAAACTAAAAATTATTTTACAGCCTATGAATATCTCAATCAGCTCAAATTAATGTATAAATCCTATTTTGATTTAGAAGAAAATAAGGAAATTGCCAATAAAAAATTTGATCTATATGCATTTGCCCAGATAAAAAATGAAAAATATTTTGCCAGTAGAAAACTTAAAATTTGGGAATACACTCAATATGACCACTGTTTAATTGATATCAATAATAGAAATAAATTAATTCCAGATAAAAATTTTCTGAAAAATACCATTGAAAAAATTGTCGATCCCCATCGCAATCATATGCAGAGTTATATAACATTTGTAAATATAAGAGAAAACTCTTTTACTGAAAAAGAAATAAATGAAATCAATAACTTTTCCTATTCCAAAAGTTTTCTTTTAGGCTTTAAAGGCTGGTGTGATGTTTGCTTAATAGCAGTTGACCTTTCAAATAATAAAGTATATACAAATCAGAAAGGTAAAAAAGTAGCTGATAATTATCAGCCCGAAAGATTCATTAAAGCAAAATCTTCATAAATAACTTTATATTCCTTGAAGGGGGGTCTGAGAGTAGTTAAACTGGTTAAGTTAATAATATTCTAACATTTATACTCATAAAATATTATTAACTAAAAACAAAATTATTAAAGGGGGAAATGAAATTGAGTATTTCTATTATATTAATTTTAATTGCTCTAGTATTATTTATTTTAGCATTTTTTACTTATGGTAGTTTTCTCAAAAAAGAATGGGGATTAGATAATAGTAAGGATACTCCTGCTCATACTATGAATGATGGAGTAGATTATGTACCTGCTGAAGCTCCTGTATTATTGGGGCACCACTTTGCATCTATTGCTGGTGCAGCACCAATCATTGGACCAATAGCTGCTTCTGTATTTGGCTGGATGCCTGTACTTGCCTGGCTCGTTATTGGTGGTATCTTCTTCGGTGGAGTTCATGATATGGGTTCACTATTTACTTCAGTAAGAAATGGCGGACGTTCAATTGGAGAAGTTATAAACAAAAATATAGGTTCTACTGGCAAAAGATTATTCAGTATTTTTGCCTGGTTAACACTCATTCTTGTAATTAGTGCTTTTATGTCCATAGTTGCTGAAACTTTTACTTCTACACCTTCAGCTGCTACAGCCTCTATTCTTTTTATTGCATTAGCTATATTATTTGGTATAGTGAGAACTCGCTCCAACTTATCACTTGGTTCTTTAACATTAATTGGAGTTATCTTATTATTTATTGCTGTTGCAATTGGGCTTAATTTTCCAATTCAAATTGGCTATAATACCTGGTTAATTATCTTAAGCATTTATATATTTATTGCTTCAGTAACTCCAGTCTGGATTTTACTTCAGCCTAGAGATTATCTAAATTCATTCCTATTATATGCACTTTTAATTGGAGGATTTGTGGGAATTATAATTGGAGGTCCATCTTTTAAATTACAAGCATTTACATCTTTTCAAACTTCCAGTGGATATTTATTCCCGGTTTTATTTGTAACTGTTGCCTGTGGTGCTATTTCTGGATTCCACTCCTTAGTAGCTTCAGGTACAACTTCCAAACAGTTAAATAAGGAAACAGATTCACAAATGATTGGTTATGGTGGTATGTTAATTGAGTCCTTCCTGGCAGTTATTGCCCTTATTACCGCTGCTATGCTTACAAAAGGACAGTATTCTGAACTTCTTGCAAATGGTGGCCCGGTTAATGTATTTGCCAATGGTATTGGTAATTTAACTGCTAATTTTGGTATTCCTTTTAAAGTTGGTATGAACTTTGCTGCTCTGGGTGTATCAGCATTTGCTATGACTACTCTTGATACAGCCACAAGGTTAGCCCGCTTTATTTTTCAGGAATATTTTATAGAAGCTGAAAGTGTAGAAGAATCAGACAATCCATTAAGTAATATGTATGTTGCTACTTTAATTACAGTAGTTTTATCTGCAGCCCTTACATATTCTGGTGGCTGGTCAACAATCTGGCCAATCTTTGGCTCAGCCAACCAGCTATTAGCTGCACTGGCACTACTTTCACTATCTGTCTGGCTTGCCCAAAATGACAAGAAAAATTTCTACACAGTTATTCCAATGGTGTTTATGTTTGCTGTAACTTTAACTGCTCTTGTTTTCCTTGTTTATCAAAATCTTGCAGCTGGAAGTATGATTATAGCTGTACTTGGTGTGCTTCTTTTCGTACTTGCAATAGTACTGGTAAAACAGTCTTACAAACATCTTACAAAAGATACTGGGAAGTTGAATATTTAACCCAAAGTTAACTGGACTTTCCCCATTTTTTATATACTGCTGCAAAAAGGGGAGATGCAGGAATATTGAAATTTTTAGTCAATGAATCTTAACGAAATGAAGGAAGAAATAGGGTTGAACTGCAGGATGGAGTGAGCTAATCATGAGTCAGGAGGACTCATTGATTAGTGTGCCCTATTTCACACCCGAATTGAGTTTTAGCTAAATCTAAAAATTTCGTTGATGACTAAAGCCCCCTTTTTGCAGCTTGAAAATAAATTTTGGGGAAACTCCTAAAAGTTAAGAATTGCACCTTACAACTTGTATAATGTAAAAAGGCTGGTCTGATAATTTACTCAGATCAGCCTTTACTTTTTATTATTTTTAATATATTATTTATGAAATATTATTCTTCTATTTCTGTCAGATATTTTCTTTTAAAAATTAACCTCAATATTACATAAATAGGTACAGCAGTTAAAGCTCCAATAAAACCAAAAAGATATACTGCTGCCAGTACAACAAAAAGAACTACTAATGGATGTATTTCCAGCCGTTTCCCCTGAACAAATGGACGTATCAGATTTCCTTCTAGATATTGAGCTATTAAAAGTACAATACCTACACCAAAAATCATTACAAAACCTTTGGAAAGTGCTACAAAAAAAGCCGGTAAACTGCCTATAATTGGCCCTATAATCGGCACAAGAGAAGTTATCATTGCTATTAAAGCCAGTGTAATGGCATTAGGCAGACCAATTATTAAAAATCCAACCAACATTACAACTCCCAATAATAATGCAACAACCAGCTGTGAGCTTATAAAAGTGGATAATACCTGATCTATCTCTATTAATAAAGTTTTGGTGCTTTCTTTTTTCTCTTTAGGCATAATTCTCATTAAATTTTTATAAATTTTTTCATCATCTTTTAGAAGGTAAAAAAGGACAAATGGAATTAAAACAATTATCATTCCAACATTAGTTATAGAAGCAAATATACCCATATAATTATAAGTGGATATTTTTTGAATAATCCTGTTTGCATAATTAATTACTCTTTCCTGAAGATTTAGCTCCTGTAAGTAATCTGTTTCTGCAGTCAGAAAGCCGCGCAATTTTTCTAAATTGTTTAAAATAATTTCATAACTTGAAGAATAATATCTGCTCAGTTCTTTTACTTCATTATAAATAATACTGCCGCCAAAATAAAAAATGAGTATAAGAAGTAAAATAACCGCCAGCAGAGTTATAATAATAGATATTGCTTTGCTTTTTATCCATCTATTTAAAAATCGCACTGAAGGACGCAGAAGATAATATAAAAATCCACCAAATAATAGTGGCAGTAAAACAAAAGATAAAACCGATGTAAGCGGCTTCATCACATATGGTATCTGACCTGCTAAAAAAATAATTAAAAGCACCAGTATAACTGCATAAGCATTCCTAAAAAATTTGTTTTCTGTCATTAGAATTTCTCCTCAAAATTTTCTGTAATCTATTTTCTGCTGTCAGACAAATTTACTCTTTTGGATTATTATGATGGCAATCTTTGGCAACAACATTTATTGCCCTTGTTACAGTTGCCAGCAAATCTACAGAATTCTGCTGTTCTAATTCTGCTGTTTTTGTAAAAACCTCACCTTTTTTTGTTGCAACATATTTTGCCGGCAGCCGATTAAGAGCATAAGTTGCCATATCAATAAGACATTCCTCACAGGTACAAATATTCTGAAACTTTTCTCTTTTAAGAAGTTCAGACATGCTGTTTAAGACTATATCCTCTGTGTGATTATGCAGTTTCTTCCTTATATTTTCTATATACTTTTCTGCACTCATAAAATATATCCCTCTCCTTTTATATTTTAGTTATTGTTATTTTTATATTTCTTTATAAAACAGCAAATACCTGCTTTTAAAAAATACAGCTCCTATAATCCATTCTAACTATAATCTGCTAAAATTTATCAGAATTTATACGCTGAATTATAGTGAGATTTAGAGATTTATCATAAACTGCAGCAATTTTTAAATCAGCAAAAAAAAGAGGAGGGAAAACCCTCCTCTCATTATAAACCAGGATATTAAATTAACTGCCATATTTATTTTATATTATTTATACTATTTTATATAATCTTACAGCTGTTTAGCTTGATATTCTCCAAATTCATCTCTTAGAACATCACTTATTTCATTTAAGCTGGCATATGCTTTTACTGCTTCAATGATTGGATACATTAAATTTTCTCCATTTTGAGCTGCTTTTCTTACTTTTTCTAGGCTTTTTTCTACTGCTTTATTGTCGCGTTCTGCTTTTACTTTTTTGAGCCTTTCTAACTGTTCCTGTTCAACTTTGGGGTCAACTTTTAGTAGATCTACTTTTTCATTTTCTGTTTCGGTAAATTCGTTTACTCCTACCACAATTCTTCTTTTTTCGTCGATTTTTTTCTGTGTGTTATAGGCACTATCCTGAATTTCTTGCTGTACATAACCGGCTTCTATGGCTTTAGCCATTCCACCTAACTGATCAATTTTTTCAATATATTCTTTAGCTTCTTTAACAAATCTATCTGTCATATTTTCTATATAATATGAACCAGCAAGTGGATCAATTGTATCACTTACACCACTCTCATGTGCAATTATCTGCTGTGTTCTTAATGCCATTTTAACTGAATGTTCTGTCGGCAGACTTAAAGCTTCATCATATGAATTAGTATGCAGTGATTGTGTTCCTCCTAATGCTGCAGCAAGTGCCTGTAGAGTTACTCTTATAATATTATTCATAGGCTGCTGTGCTGTTAATGCAGCTCCTGCAGTTTGTGTATGAAATCTCAGCATTTTTGATTTATCCTTTTTGGCTTCAAAACGTTCTTCCATAATTTCAGCCCAAAGTCTTCTGGCTGCTCTAAATTTAGCAACCTCTTCCAGGATGTTCATCTGTGCATTAAAGAAGAACGATAATCTTGGTGCAAAATCATCGACATCCATTCCTATATCTACTGCAGCTTCCACATATTCTATTCCATCTGCAAGTGTAAATGCAAGCTCCTGTACTGCATCTGAACCAGCCTCGCGAATATGATATCCACTGATACTAATTGTATTCCAGCGCGGCATATTTTCAGAACAGTATTCGAAAATATCTGTAATTAATCTCAGTGAAGGTGCTGGGGGATAAATATATGTGCCTCGGGCAATATATTCTTTTAAGATATCATTCTGAATTGTTCCAGCCAGTTTTTCAGGACTTACACCCTGTTTCTCTGCAACTGCTATATACATTGCCAGCAAAACAGCAGCTGGGGCATTGATTGTCATAGAAGTACTTACTTTATCTAATGGAATTTCAGTAAACATTGTTTCCATATCTTCTAATGTATCTATTGCCACTCCAACTTTACCAACCTCTCCCTGTGCAAGAGAATTGTCAGAATCATAACCAATCTGTGTCGGCAGGTCAAAGGCAATACTTAAACCTGTCTGCCCCTGTTCTATAAGATAGTGAAACCTCTCATTTGTTTCCTTGGCAGTACCAAATCCGGAATACTGACGCATTGTCCAGAGTCTGCTTCTGTACATTGTTGGATAAACTCCACGTGTAAATGGATATTTACCCGGGAAGCCAATATCTTCTACTGGATCGATACCTCTGGTATCAAGTGGTGTATATAGTGGATCCAGCTCCACACCAGAATCAGACTTAAATTCTTCTTTTCTCTGTCCAAAACGATCTACTGTTTTTTGAAACTTTTCTTCACGCCACTTTTTATCTTCTGCTTTTAATTTTTTTTCATCCATAAATATTGACTCCTTTTTATTGTTTCAATTTTTGGCCCAGTTCAAAGGCCTTCATGTTCATTTCCACAGTCTTTTCTGGAACACGGTTTTTGATCGCTTCTTTTATATTTTTTGATGGAATTGTATTCCCAATAATTTCAGAAATTACTCCAAGTACAACAATGTTTGCTGTTAAAGTTAATCCGACATCTTCAGTTGCAGTTTTCATTATCGGCAGTGAAAGAATATTATCCTTCACTTCTTCTGCTGCTTCCGAGATATCTATTCTTTGATCTACGATCATTACTCCATCTTCTTTTAGTTCAGACCCGTATTTATCAAAGGCAGCCTGTGTCAGACATAGCAGGCAGTCTGGTGTAATTACCTTTGGATAATCAATAATCCCATTATTTAATACTACCTCTGCTCTGCTGGCACCACCTCGGGATTCTGGCCCATAAGACTGAGTTTGAGTTACATTTAAACCATCAACTTTTAATGCAGCTTCAGCCAGAATAATTCCAGCAAGGATCATACCCTGTCCACCAGCTCCACTTAATCTGATTTCATATCTGGACATTATTCATCCTCCTTTGCAAAACTGTCTATTATCTGCTGATAACGTGCAGTATATTCTGATTCAGGATCATCTTTGCGGTGAATAACACCCAGTGGAAAGATTCCTTCCTTTTCTTCTTCGGGCATTTTCTCCCATTTTGATGCAGGTACTGTATGTTCTTTCTGCCAGTCCAGCATTTCTGTCGGGCCACCAATATTATTTTTACGTCCATAATTTACAGGACACTGATCTAAAGTTTCAATAAAAGAAAATCCTTTATGTTCCAGACCTTCTTTGTACAATTTGGTCATCTGACGTGGATTATATGTTGCACCACGGGCAACAAAAGTTGCACCTGCTGATCTTGTTAAATCTACCAGATCAAAGTCCTGATCAATATTTCCATATGGTGAAGTTGTTGCAACTGCACCTGTAGGAGTCATCGGGGAATACTGACCACCTGTCATACCATAGATTTGATTGTTGAAAAGAATTACTGTCAAATCAATATTTCTCCGACAGCCGTGAATTAAATGATTACCACCTATAGCAGATCCATCGCCATCTCCGGTAAGTACAATTACATTCAGTTCAGGATTGGCAAGCTTAATACCTGTTGCAAAGGCAATTGCTCTACCGTGTGTTGTGTGTAAAGTATCAAATTTGAGATAACCTGGTGCTCTACCTGAACATCCAATTCCTGATACTACAACTGTTTTATCTGGATCTATGTCTGTCTGATCTATTGCTCTGACTAAACTGTTCAAAATAGTTCCATGACCACATCCTGGACACCAGATATGCGGCAGCTTGTCTTCTCTTAAATATTTATAGATATCTACAGCCATTATTTTACCCCCTCAATCTCGGCCAGTACGTGCTCTGGTTTAATTAATGTTCCATCATAGCGGTTAATACCGACAACTTCCGCCTGACCTTTAGCAGCTCTTTCTACTTCTCTTATAAGCTGGCCCTGATTTAATTCAGGTACAATAATTTTATTGGCTTTTTCAGCCAGTTTACTGACTTTTTCTTCAGCAAATGGCCAAATCGTTTTAAGTTTAATCCACCCGGCATTTAAACCGTTTTCTCTTGCCTCATTGACTGCACTAACTGCAGAACGAGCAGTTGAACCATAACTTAAAACCACAATATTGTCGTCTTCTCTAATATCTTCATCATAAAGAATAATTTCATCCAGATTATTTTCTATTTTTGCTGTCATACGGTCCATCAATTTTTTGGCATCTTCTGTAGTTCCTCTTGGGAATCCTGTTTTATCATGAAAAAGTCCTGTTGTATGATAGCGAAATCCTGTACCATAATCTGGCATAGGTGGAACTAAATCATCTGTCCACTCATAAGGATTGAAGTTTTCTTTATCTGCATCTGCAGGAGGTCTTTTTCTATCCCAAACCTCTATCTCATCAGCATCTGGTAGTATTACCTTTTCTCTCATATGTCCTACTATTTCGTCTAATAATAGAATAACCGGCTGACGATACTTTTCTGCAAAATTAAATGCTTTAACAGTCAAATCAAACGCTTCTTTTACCGAACTTGGAGAAAGTGCAATAATAGGGTGATCACCATGTGTACCCCACTTTGCCTGCATAACATCTCCCTGAGATGGAGAGGTTGGAAGTCCTGTTGAAGGACCGACTCTCTGAACATCTACAACTACAACCGGTGCTTCAATCATAATTCCAAGACCTAAATTTTCCTGTTTTAATGAAAATCCTGGCCCACTTGTTGCTGTAATAGATTTCTTTCCACTCAGCGACCCACCTATTGCACAGGCCATACCTGCCAGTTCATCTTCCATCTGTATAAATTTACCACCTACTTTAGGCAGTTCTCTTGCAAATCCTTCTGCTATTTCAGAGGCTGGTGTAATAGGATATCCTGCAAAAAATTCAGCACCTGCAGCCATTCCACCTTCAACTACTGCTAAATCTCCCTGAAGTAATACTGCTTCTTTTTTACTCATTAACCTTCACCACCTTTAATACAAAATCCGGACAGCTTAATTCACAATTTTCGCAGCCAATACATTTATCAATATCATCAATTTCCACTCTATCCTGACCCAGTTTTAGTACATCTGTCGGACACACATGTACACATATTCCACATCTTTTACACCAGCCAGAATTGGCAAGTGTTACTTTATCTCCCTTAGCCATCAACTCACTCCTTTTACTTAGTAAAGTTTTTTTAGATTAAATATTAATATTTTATATGTAACTTTTGGGTTATATCTGCAAATTAACTTTTTAGCTGATATTATTTTTTTAAACTTAATATCACTATATTTATTTTTTTAACCCAGTACAGAAATAAGTGTTCCTGCAGCTATTGCAGAACCAATTACTCCAGCAAAGTTAGGGCCCATTGCATGCATAAGTAAATAATTTGATGGATTTTCTTCCTTGCCCACCTTCTGAACAACTCTGGCCGCCATCGGTACAGCTGATACTCCGGCAGCTCCAATCAGCGGATTTACCTTACCTCCACTCAATTTATAAAACAGCTTACCTAAAAGAACACCTGCAGCTGTTCCAATACTAAAAGCTATCAGCCCTAAAACAAGTATTCCTATTGTCTGGGGATTTAAAAATGCTTCTGCACTTGCTGTAGCACCAACTGTTATACCTAGAAAAATAGTTACAATATTCATCAGTGAGTTCTGGGTTGTCTTTAAAAGCCTGTCAACAACTCCTACCTCACGCATTAAGTTTCCAAACATCAGACTTCCCAGCAGCGGCAGTGCGGACGGAACTAATAATCCTCCCAGAACTGTTACGCCAACTGGAAAGAAAATCTTTTCTTTTTTGCTCACCGGACGCAGCTGCTCCATTTTTACCATCCGCTCTTCTCTGGTGGTAAGCAGCCTCATTATAGGTGGCTGAATAATCGGCACCAGTGCCATATAAGAATAGGCTGCAACTGCTATCGGACCCAAAAGATGAGGTGCCAGCTGACTTGCTGAAAAAATTGCAGTAGGCCCATCGGCTCCACCTATGATTCCTATTGCACCTGATTCTGCCGGTGAAAAGCCGAGAAATAAAGCACCAAAAACTGTGGCAAATATACCAAACTGTGCTGCTGCTCCCAACAGTGCATTTTTTGGTTGAGCAATCAGTGGGCCAAAATCTGTCCAGGCACCAACCCCCATAAAGATAAGTGGTGGATATATTCCAAACTTTACTCCATAGTAGATATAATAAAGCAGACCACCTTCTTCCATCAGACCGCCTAACGGCAGATTAGCAAGCAGCATGCCAAAACTTATAGGAACCAGAAGAAGAGGTTCATATTTTTTGACAACAGCAAGATAAAGCAGAATCATGGAGATTATAACCATTATAATTTGTGCTAGAGATAAATTGTAATATCCTGTAGATTGGATGAACATCGTTATTTTATCTAACATCTTTGCTGCCCCCTACTCCAGTTTTAACAGTACTTGATCTGCTTCTACACTGTCACCTTTTTTAACAAGTATTTCTTTTACTGTTCCTGCTGATGATGCAGTAACATCGTTTTCCATCTTCATAGCTTCTAACACCATTACTGTCTGTCCTACTTCTATTTCGTCACCTTCAGCAACTAATACTTTAAATATATTGCCCGGCATCGGTGCTTCAATAACATTGGAGCCACCGCTACTGCTTTTCTTTTTTGGCTTTACAGCTGTTTTTTTCTTTGCTGCAGGTGCTGTTTTTCTAGCAGGAGCTGTATTCTGTACTGCTGGAGATGCTGCAGTAGAACTGTTTTCCTCTGCATCTAACTCTTCTACACTAACAATAAATTCTTCCCCATCTACCTCTATCTTAAATTTTCTCATTAATATACCCCCTATCTTTTCCAGGAACTATTCGCTTTTTTGATTGATATTATTCTGTATCTTTTCTCTTCATCCAGAAGCTGATAAACTGCTGCTGCAGCGGCGGCAATTTTTCTTTTTCTTGCAAGCCCGTTCTCCCCATCATCTATCTCTGATTCATCTATTTCTGCTTCAGCTGAATTGCCTATACTGCTGTCATCTTTTTTAAGAACTTTTTTATCACCAAAAAATTTACCTAGCAGGTACATAAATACTGATAAAAGATATAGTGATATAAAGACTGTCCCCATTCCTATTATCATCAGCTGAACTCCATAAACATATTTATTCATTTTTTATGTCACCCACTTTATAATGGAATATTTCCATGCCTTTTATCAGGATAATCTTCTCTTTTATTTATCAGCATTTCCAATCCATTTATTATTTTAGCTCTGGTCTCTTTCATTTCTATAACATCATTTATCATACCTCTACCTGCAGCTACATATGGATTAGCAAAATTGGAGCGGTATTCATTTATCTTATCCTGACGAACTTTTTCTGGATCATCTGCAGCAGCAATTTCTTTTCTGTAAATTATGTTTGCTGCTCCCTCTGGTCCCATTACAGCTATTTCTGCTATCGGCCATGCATATATCAAATCAGCTCTAACTGAACGGCTCCCCATGGCAATATAAGCTCCACCATATGCTTTCCTCATTATGAGAGTTATTTTTGGTACTGTTGCTTCTGAATATGCATAAAGAATTTTTGCTCCATGTCTTATTATTCCACCATATTCCTGTTCTGTTCCCGGTAAATATCCTGGTACATCAACTAGACTTATAATGGGAATATTGAAGCTGTCACAAAATCTGATAAATCTCGATATTTTATCCGAAGCATCGATATCCAGACATCCAGCCAGATGCTGAGGCTGGTTTGCAGCAATACCCACACTTCTTCCATTTAAACGTGCAAAGCCAATTACTGCATTTGGAGCATAATATGGCTGTACTTCAAAAAACGAACTTTTATCTACGATAATATCTATTACATTTCTTACATCATATGACTTTTTGTTATTATCTTTTACTAGCTCTTTCAGCTCTTCCACCGAACGTCCTGGGTCATCATCTGTCTCAAATACAGGCGGCTCTTCTTTGTAATTATCAGGTATATATGAAAGCAGCTTTCTTATTTTGGAAAGAACTTCTTCTTCAGAGTTTTCAATAAAATGTGCAACGCCACTTGTCTGGTTGTGGGTCATTGCTCCACCCAGGTCTTCAGCTGAAACTTCTTCCCCTGTAACAGATTTAATTACCCCCGGCCCAGTTATAAACATATGGCTTGTCTGGTCTACCATAAAGATAAAATCTGTGATGGCTGGAGAATATACTGCTCCACCTGCACATGGACCTAAAATAGCAGAAATCTGTGGAATACGTCCTGAAGCCTGTGTGTTGCGGTAAAACACCTCTCCATATCCGTCCAGGGCATCTACACCTTCATTGATTCTGGCTCCACCTGAATCATTTAATCCTATTACTGGTGCACCATTTTTCATGGCCAGGTCCATAACAGTCTGAATTTTTTTGGAATGAGCTTCACCCAGCGAACCACCCATTACAGTAAAATCCTGGGCAAAAACATAAACAAGGCGCTCATCGATTGTACCATATCCTACTACAACACCCTCACCTGGCACATCTTTTTCGTCCATTCCCAGGGAAGTACTTCTGTTTTCTATAAACATATCAAGCTCATTAAAACTGCCGTCATCAAGCAGATATTCTATTCTTTCTCTGGCGGTTTTTTTACCTTTTTTGTGCTGTTTTTCTATTCTTTTTTCACCACCACCAAGTTTTATTTTTTCTTTTTTCTGCCTCAGCTCTTTTTCTTTCTCATTAACTGACATTACTTGTCCTCCTCATCCAGTGGTTCACATAATTCAAGCAAAACTCCATTTGTTGTTTTGGGATGAACAAAAATGATTTTCATATTATCTGCACCTTTGGTAGGTTTATCACCAATAAATCTGGCCCCTTTTTCTTTCATATCTCCAATTTTAGCTTCAATATCTTCCACTAAAACGGCCATATGATGAATACCTTCACTTCTTTTATCAATGAATTTTGCAATTGGGCTTTCACTATTTAGAGGTTCAAGTAATTCTATTTTTGTTTCTCCCAGCTGAAAGAAAGCAATATTAACTCCCTGGTCTTCAACTGTTTCTACAGCCATTTTTTTAAGACCAAGTATATTTTCATAAAAATTCATTGTTTTTTCCAGATCTTTCACAGCAATACCAATGTGTTCTATTTTTTTGGTATTCAATTTAATACCTCCTTTTTATTCGGGAAGTCTATTTTTTAAAAGCTCTTCAGCCGCCGTATAAGGATCTTCAGACAGGTCTCTAATTGCCTTTAATTTTTCACTGAAGTGTTCGGAATTTTCGATAGGTTTAATGATCTTAGCCAGAACCCTCTCTTCCATTAAGTTGATCAATTGGCGCCTCATAACTTCATGACGATTTTCTTTTAACTGTCCATCATTTTGAAGATATTCTTTATGATCATTAATCTTTTCAACAAGTTCAGCTATCCCTTTATTTTCAGTAGCAGTTGTTTTTACAATTGGAATCGTCCATTTTTCTCCCTCTTTATGAGTTAATCTCACCATCTGTTCTAAAGTAAGCTCCATTTTTATGACAGAAGGGCGGTCAGATTTATTAAGCACAAAAATATCTCCTACTTCCATTAATCCGGCCTTAAATGTCTGAATATCATCTCCTGCTTCAGGAACTGTCACAACTAAAGTAGTATCTGCAAGATCAACAATATCTACCTCATTCTGACCTACCCCAACTGTTTCTATCAATATGTAATCATAACCTGCATAAGACAGAAGCAGTACTGTATCATATATAGCTGGATTTAATCCCCCAAGAGTTCCTCGTGTACCCATACTTCTTATAAAAACTCCTTTATCTGCAGCTACATTATCCATACGGATTCTGTCACCTAAAAGAGCTCCACCACTAAATTGGCTTGTAGGATCTATAGCTATAATGGCAACTTTTAATCCCTGTTTCCGCCAGTGTAAAACTATTTTATCTGTCAGTGTGCTCTTTCCAGAACCTGGAGGTCCGGTAATACCAACAAGATAGGAGATTTCTGCACTTCCATAAAGTTCCTTGAGAAGGGCAAAACCTTTATCTCTATCATTTTCTATAAGAGAGATGGCACGTGCAATATGTTTTTCTTCTCCAGCTTTTATACCTTCAATCATCTCCTGTAAAGACTGCATCATATTATCCTCCAATTATTTTGCTCTTTCTTCAATAAAGTCAACAATTTTCTGAATAGGGGTTCCTGGTGTAAAGATACCATCAATACCCAGTTCTGTAAGATATTCATGATCTTCTTCTGGAATAATGCCGCCAGCAATAACAAGTACATCTTCAAAATTTTCTTTTTTGAGAAGCTCCATTACACTCTTAAATAGATGGTTATGTGCTCCAGAGAGAATACTCATTCCAATTACATCCACATCTTCCTGAATCGCAGCTCTAACAATATCTTCAGGAGTGTTTCTGAGTCCGGTATAAACAACTTCCATACCAGCTTCAATCAGCCCCCGGGCAATTACTTTTGCACCTCTGTCATGTCCATCCAGACCTGGTTTTGCAATAAGTACTTTAATCTTTTCTTTAGCCATAATGATCCTCCTTTCCCTCTTTGAATAATTGTATACAATGATATTTATAAAAAAACACAGCTAAGGAGTAAAATCAGCTTCTGCCAAATTCACTCCCTTTAAACTATTTTATCCTGTAACTTCCTCAATCTTATTATAAGGAAAAAACTTCTGAAATGCAATAACTCCTGCAAAAATAGCAAATCCCAGTAAATCAGTTGGCCCACCTGGTTTAATAAGAAGCAGAGCAGAACCCAGCATAAATATCCTCTGGAGTATATTGCTTTTTCGCAAAAACCAGCCTTCATTTGCAGATGCAAGTGCAATAACTCCAACAAGTGCTGTTAAAGTAACAGTAATTATTCCCATTGGTGTGCTGTTTAATCCCAATAAAGCAGGACTTAAAACAAACATATATGGAATTAAAAAACCTGCTGAAGCCATTTTAAATGCCTGATAACCAGTTTTGTTAATATCTCCTCCGGAAATACCTGCCGCAGCAAAAGCAGCCAGTGCAACTGGAGGTGTAACATTAGCCATCATAGCGAAATAGAAAACAAAGAAGTGTGCAACCATTGGTTGAATCCCAAGTTCTCCCAGGGCTGGTGCAGCCATTGTAGCCGTGAGTATATATGCTGGAATTGAAGGCATACCAAGTCCAAGTATAATACAGGCAATCATTGTAAAGAAGAGAGTTAATAATAAGTTTCCACCTGACCAGCTAATTATAGCTCCAGCAAGTTTGGAACCAAAACCTGTTCTGGTAGAAACACCAACAATAATACCAACCACAGCTGTTGCGATAGCAACTCCAAGAGCATTTAAAACACCTATTTTTAATGCTTCCATAATTTTCATTGGTGTCATTCTGGTTTCTTTTTTAAACCAGCTTACTACTATAGTAGAAACAATAGCAAAGAAAGCTGAATAAGTAGGAGTATAGCCATTAACAAGAAAATAAACAAGTATAATTAAAGGAATAAATAAATAACTTTTTTCAACAAGCAATTTCTTTAGATTTGGAACCTCATCTGCATCCATCCCTCTTAAATTCTTTTTAGATGCTCTAAAATAAACCATTGTTACTGCAGCAATATAATAAAGCAGTGCCGGAATAATAGCAGCATAAACAATATTTATGTACTTTATCCCAAGTGTCTCTGCCATAATAAATGCAGCTGCACCCATAACCGGCGGCAAAAATTGCCCTCCACAGGAAGCTGCAGCTTCAACACCACCAGCAAATTCAGAAGAATATCCTATTCTCTTCATAAGTGGGATTGTAAAAGCTCCAGTAGTTACAACATTTGCAACTGCTGCTCCATTGATAGATCCCATAAGACCACTGGAAATAACAGCAACCTGAGCAGGACCCCCTTTACTCTTACCAGCAATCGCAATCGCAAGGTCATTAAAAAAGTCTCCCACACCAGACTTAAGCAAAAATGCTCCAAAGATAATAAATAAAATCAAATACTGTGCTGAAACACCAACAGCAATACCATAAATACCTTCAGTTGTAAGGTACATATACTCCATGATTTCACGGAAGGCAAAACCTCTATGTGCCAGTCTCCCTGTCAGCAAATTTCCATACATAGAATAAATCAAAAAAACCACGGCAATAGATGGCAGTACATTACCCATTACTCTTCTGGCACCTTCAATTACCAAAAGCAGTGTGATTGTTGCTACAACAATATCTGTGTCCGTCGGCATCCCGGCACGCCAGACAAGTTCCATATAATTACTAGAAATATAATATATTGAATAAAAACTAAGCCCTACTAAAACAATATCAATTATTTTTACATATAATTTTTTGCTTTTATTAAATGGATATAATATAAAAATCAAAATTAAAACTACACCAACATGAATTGCCCTGTGTTTTAAAGCCACAGGTGTTCCAAATCTTGAGGTGTATAGATGATAAAGAGCCAATCCAACAGCAATAACTGTAACTAAAATATTGGTATATTTATTTAAGTCTCTTTTTTTGGAATCTTTATCAATTTGTTTCTGTCTTTTATCTTTTTTAATATCAGACATATTTCCCCTCCTTAATTATCGCAAAACTTATTTACTTAATTCAAATTTTATTTTAGCCCAGTTTTCGCTTAGTTCAACTAAATTTATTTTTTCATCATTTATAATTAAATAATGAGGAGATATAGACGAAACTATATAATCTAATGTTTTATATTTAATATCTACACTATCATAGATAAAATAACCATCTTTTATCTCAAATTCCCAGTCATCTGGCAAAACTGATGGAACACCAGGGCCAGTTGATGGCACTCTTATTTCTCTCAAGATCATTTCCCCATCTTCACTTACTTCAAATAAGTCATCCCAGGGTTCTAATTCACTTGAATGTATAAAAGTAACAATAAATTCAGAACCTACTTTAACTGGTATATTCATTAAGACTTCCCCTGAACCTTCAGTTAATCTAAGATGATAATCTGACTCAGCAGAAATATTTAAGCTAAATAGTACTGTTATAATAATTGCTATAAAGATAATATTACGTTTTTTAAACATATTAATTTAAAGTGGGACGGCACTGCCATCCCACCTGTATCCTCCTTTTTATTCTAATAAACCTTTTTCTTTATAGAATTTCTCTACACCTGGGTGTAGGTCAAGGGTCATTCCTTCTAATGCACCTTCTAATGTAATCATTTTGGCAGCATTGTGATATCCATAAAGTTTATCCAGGTTATTGAACATAACAGATACTAAATCATATACAACATCTTTGTCAAGATCTTTATTAACTAACATATAGTTTTTAAGACCTAGAGTTTTTACATCTCTATTGACACCTTTATATGTTCCAGCAGGAATAGCTGTAGAAACATAAACAGGGAAACTCTCTCTCATCTTATTTACTGTTTCTTCACTAATTGTAACAATATCGATATCCTGAGTTGTTGCTAATTCTGTAATAGAAGCAATTGGAAGTCCACCAGTCAGGAATGCAGCATCGATATTTCTATTAGAAAGCTGTTCACATGATTCTGCATAACTTAAAAAGTCAGCTTTACCTAAATCATCATAATCCATACCCCGAGCAGCAAGAATTCTTCTTGCATTCAGTTCAGTACCACTACCAGGAGCACCAACTCCTACACGCTTACCTTTCAGATCAGCAATTGTTTTAATACCACTACCTTTTGTAGTAATTACCTGAACAAAGTTAGTATGTGCGGAAGCAAAACCTCTTACATTTTTAAGCGGCTGACCTTCAAACATAAGAAGACCTTCTTTACCATAGTAACAAACATCACTCATGGCAAAAGCCAATTCAGCTTTATTTTCGTTGACCATTCTATTATTAATTACTGAAGCACCTGTAGAAGCAACTGATACATTAATACCATCAATATTGCTGTTCCAGATTTCAGAAAGACCAGTAGCAATTGTGTGATATGGTCCACCTGTACCACCAGTAGCAATTGTTAACTGAAGATCCTGAGCCTGTGCTGTAAGAGCAAATAGCAAAATAAAAAGTGTCATTGAAAGTACGATAACTTTAAAATTAGTATTTTTAAACATTTTTTTCCTCCTTAGGATTATTGTATATTCATTTTGCCTTTTACGTTAAAAACCTCACCCCTCTCCTTGTTTTGTAATTTTAGTTTTTCAACTTCATTATAAAGATAATGAAAAGATTTTGTACAATGATATTATAACATCACAGCTATAAAATTGAAATAGCATTTGACACCGAGCAGCAAAACAAATATACTTCAAACAGTATATTTATTGGAAAATTAATACAATCTTAAATTTTTTAAATATTATAATAATTACACCCGTCAGTCAAATAAAAGTTTAAATTCATCATTCTAATTCAAAAAATCCTTTAAATTAGCTGTTATAATTTTTTCTGCGCGAATTTTGTGATTGAAAGCCAGTTCTGCCGCTTTTTCTGCCTCACGTTTTTTTATTAGATTAAATATATTCACATGTTCTTCAGAAGCATTTAAAAATCTATCTTTATCTTTAGAAAAAGATATATGAGCATATCTCAAATGCTTACCTTCAATATTTTGCAGTGTACGCAGAAAAAGAGTGTTCCCATAAAGTCTAACAATTTCCATATGAAATTCAACATTAAGTTCATTATAGCGGTACAGATACTGTTCTGATATGTAGTCATCTCTGCTTCTCTTTTCGCGCTCCAGTCCACTCCTTATTTCACTTACAATTTGCTCCATCCTGCTCAGCTGACCCTTTTTCCATTTTTTTGCAACATCTATAATCGCTTTTGCTTCTAAAACTCTTTCTATTTCGTAAATATCCTTTAATTCACTTATAGAAAGTTCGCTCACCTTTACTCCACCACTCATATTTCTAGTAACAAACCCCTCAAATTCAAGCATTTTTATTGCTTCTCTCAGAGGTGTTCGACTCACCTGAAGTTTTTCCGAAATATCCTGTTCTATTAACCTTTCACCAGGCGGCAGATCCATCTTTATAATCGCATACTTTAAAGTCTCATAAACAATATCTGTAGTTGATCTTCTCTTTTGCTGAATAGGTTCCATCATAAGCCGCCACCTCTCACTATTTTTCTTGTTTTAAAAATATAGGATGATTGAATTCTTGTATTGTTGTATACAATTAAATGCTATCACAAATATTTTTAATTGTCAAATAACTTACAGATTTTACTGCTAATTTAAGAAAAATTTCTACTTAATAAAATTGATGTAATATATTTTCTAAAAATTTTATAAAAATTTATGATTTTCAATATAGGTTATCTATTTATATCTATTTTTTCTATTTCACCAGTTAAAACATTGATTAACAGCAGTTTATTTATTAATATATCTGGTTTTTCAAGTACAATTTTTACGGCCTCAACAACCTGATAATTTGCAGTAATAGATACTGCCGGAGATATTACTGCAGGTTTTTTATCATTTTCAGCACCTGCAAATACATCTTTTAAAAGTGCAGTTTTACCTGGAATAATGTTCATCACCTGGCCAAACCAGCCTTCTATGCCGCCGTGGATCATCGGAATATTGTTTTCTACTGCAAGCTCTTCTAATATGAAACGGGAAGTAAAATTATCAAACGCATCCATTATTATATCAATATCCTGTAATAAATCCAAATTTTTTTTAATTTTTTTCCGGCAGGGTATAATTTCTGTGTCAAGCTCAAAATTATTTAAGAACTCTGCAGCCACATCTACCTTGTATCTGCCAATATCATTTCTACCATAACAAATCTGACGGTTAAGATTGGAAAGTTCTACCTGGTCATAGTCATATAAATATATTTTATTGATACCCAAACGCTGAAACTGAACTGCCTGATTGGTACCAAGTCCACCTGCTCCTGCAATCATTATATTTAAATTTTCAAGCCTTTTTTCTTCTGTTTCTGATAGAATATCTTTCTGTCTTGCTAGATAATTTTTCATTTAACCACCTGCTGCTGGAGGAAATAATGTAACTATATCTCCATCGTTAATTTTAGAATTGAGTTTATCAATATGAAAAATATTCTGCCCATTGATTAAGATTATGGAGCCGGGAGTAATAGTTCCTCCCTCCAGCAATTTTTCACTAAAATACCCATCAAAATCCTCGTCGAGCTTCTTAAGAAGATCTGACACTGTAATGGACGAATTTATTTCATACTCTATTCCAGATGTTTTTAAGTTTAATTTAAATAAAGAGTAAAACTTAACTTTTACAGACATTTTATTTCAGTCCTAACTCCTTTTATTTTTATCAGTTATATAGTTAACTTTTCTCCAAACACATATTTTTAATATTTAAACCTTCTATATAAGTATTTCTCTAATTTACCACCAAATCCTTCTCAATATCCCATTTTTTTATATAATAATCTTTTACTTTAAATGTACTAAAATTATGTGCAGGTTTATTTTCTGATTTTTAATCTTTTAAATATCAGTTTTTAAAATTTCATTACAGCACTCTACCAGTACTGTGAATTATTAATTAAAAATTTCAAAATATCCTCTCCTCTCCACTGTATATATTCATCCTCTGTCCTCTACAAAATCCCACCAGAGTTAAATTTCTGTCTTCTGCCATCTCAACAGCCGATAAAGTTGGTGCAGAGCGCGAAATAAGAAAGGATATTCTGCTCCTTAAAATTTTCAAAACCATTTCTGAAGATATCCGGCCACTTGTAAATACTAATTTATTGCTCAAATCAATTTTATTTTTAAATGCTCTGCCAATAATTTTATCAAGAGTATTATGTCTGCCAATATCTTCTGCTGTAAAAACGATTTTCCCATGATCTGCCAGTGCGGATATATGAGTTCCTCCTGTTTTAGAAAAATAATCTGCTTTTTTATGCATATCTGCCATTAGAGCAGCAATTTTTTCTGCTTTAACTCTAAAATCATTATTTATTTTTTCAGCTTCTGCACAATCTTTTAAACTGCTGAAAGTTGCTCCACCCCCACAGCCAGATGTTAGGGTTCTTTTTTTAAATAAATTAAAGTTAACTTCTTTTTTCAGCCTAACCTGTGCAGCTGTTCTATTCATCTTAAACGAAATATCTTCTATTTCATCAGCATTATTAATTAATGATTCTGATATTAAAAATCCAATAATCAGCTCTTCTAAATTTTCCGGAAGGCACATCAGTGTTAAAAGTTCATAATTATTGACAAAAATTGTTAGTGGTCTTTCCATTATAATATCGTCTTCTATTTTTTCGAATTTTTCTGACTTATATTTTAAAATTTTTTTCTTTTTCATCAAATTAAAATGAAGGGGTTTACTGTTCATAAAATCTCTCCTAAATATCATATTTCATTTGACATTATCAATTTATTTATTTTAAAATTATCGTAAACTAATTTTTCTGGTTTATTATTTATTCTATAAAAATACACAAATCCCTCCTACACCGGTTTGAGAAATAGAAGGGATAAAATTAAATATTATAAATCAAATATAATTTTTTAAACTTAGTTTTCTTCTCTTAATATACTGATTAATTTACTTTATTTATTATATTACCTTTCAGCCAGCTGTCTATATTATTAAATACTATTTCAGCTCTATTTAAAAATGCTTCTTCGGTTGCAAAGGCGACATGTGGTGTTAAAAGTGTATTTTTAGCATTTTGCAGTGGATGTTCTAATGGTATAGGAGGCTCCATTTCAAAGACATCTATCCCAGCTCCAGCAATTCTTCCTTCGTTTAAAGCATCTGCCAGTGCCTTACTATCAATTATAGGACCTCTGGCTGTATTTATAAAATAGGCACTTTCTTTCATTAAGTCAATTAATTTTTTATCTATTAAACCTTCAGTTTCACTGGTATGAGGTATATGTATAGAAATAATATCGCTTTTTTTAAATAATTCTTCCAGCTCAGTATATTTAAGACCCAATTTTTTAGCCTCTTCCTTCTCACTTCTATTATATCCCAGCAGATTCATACCCAGAACCTCTGCAATTTCAGCTACTCTGAGCCCTATACTTCCTGTTCCCACTATCCCCAGTGTCTTACCCTTTAATTCATTACCGATAAGCCCTTCTCTTGTCTCAGCTGCTTTAACAGCACTGTGGCACTGGTTCATCTTTCGACTTAAATTTATCATCATCCCCAGGGCCAGCTCTGCCACTGAATCAGTCGAATAACCAGGAGCATTGGAAACAGCAACCCCATTTTCTGCACAGGCATCAAGATCCACATGATCAACACCGGTAAAAGCTACTGATATATACTTTAACTCAGGCAGAGAATTGATTACTTCTGCAGGAAAAGGCAAATTTGTTATTATAACAGCATCTGCCCCTTCAGCTCTTTCAATGATCTTCTCTTTATCTTCAACCCGGCTGTCATATTTTACAAATTTATGACCTTCAGCTTCAAGCTTTTTCCTGTATTCAGCAAGCACTTCATCTCCAACAGCCAGCGGTTCTAATAAAACTATCTTCATAATATTATTCACCTCTGATAATTGATTTTAATTTTTCAAATAATATACTGTACTCATTACTAATATCAATATTAGAAACTGCAGTATTATCAGTATTAATAGTTATCGGAATATTATTATTAAAACATTCAACAGAATGTTTTTCCAGGTCTTTTTTCTACATATTATTTTCAAAACATACGAGTTATTACAACTCCAATAAGACCGGGGCCAGCATGAACAATCATAGCCGGACTTATTTCTCCCAGTATGCTTTCTTTTACATTCGACAGTTCAGCAAACTTATTATACAATTTTTCAGCTTCCTTTTCAGCCGCTGCATGCATTACATCAACAAAATAACTGCCTTCTTTTAACCGGTTTTTAGCTATTTCGAACATTTTCTTTAGAGCCCGTTTTTTTCTTCTAACTTTATCAAAGTTAAAATATTCTCCATCTTCATCAATTGAAATTATAGGTTTTATATTAAACAGCTCCGCCAGTGTACCCTGTACTTTGCCAATACGTCCACCCTCTTTGAGATACTTAAGTGTATCAACAATAAAGAAAAGATCTATTTCCTCTTTTTTAGCTTCGACCATTTCAACAATTTCAGCAAAACTTTTTTCACCTTCAGAAATCAGCTTCTGTGCATAAAGAACAAGTCTCCCCAGTCCCATAGAAAGCATTTTAGAATCAATAACCGCAATTTCCATATCTTTCATCTGCTCTGCAACCATTCTACAGTTGCTGTAAGTTGCACTAAGTCCACTGGAAATATGAATAGAAATTATTTTTTTATAACCTTCAGCCTTCAGCTTCCTGTAAAGTTCTTCTATTTCTCCAGGGCTGGGCATTGAAGTAGTTGGAATCTCTTCATCCATTTTTCGGCAGACTTCCTCTGGTTCAATATCTATTCTATCCTGATACTGTTCTTCTTTATATATAATTTTCAGTGGAAGAAACTTAATATTTAGTTCATCCAGCATTTCCCGGGAAAGATCGGCAGTGCTGTCAGTTACCAAAGCAATTTTTTTCTCCATTATTTTCTCCTTTTTAGTTAGATTTTATAAATTCTATTATGCAGCTGTCCAACAGCAGATTTAGCAGATATTTTTAAGACACAAACTCAATTATTCATCTGCAAGATTATCGAAATATCCAGATATAAGTATAATCGGTGTTCCCTTATCTCCACTTCCGCTCACAAGATCACATAAACTCCCCAGTAAATCTGTCAGCCTCCTGGGAGTTGTACCCTGAGATTTAATGTTTGCCCTTAAATCATCTTCTTTGCCTTTTATTTCCTCTTTCATCGCTTCCAAAAGTTTTTCCCCTTCAAGATCTTTTAAATCATTATCTGCCAGATATTTTAATTTCACTTCAGATGGAGTTCCTTCCAGACCTTCTGTATAAGCCGGAGAAACAACCGGATCAGCCAGCTCCCATATCTTAGCAGCTGGATCTTTAAAAGCTCCATCCCCATAAATCATAACTTCCACATCTTTACCGGTAATATCTTTCAATCTTGCCTGTACATCATCCACAAATTTCTGCCCCTCACGAGGAAATAATTTCAGTTCAACATCTGATGCTTTGTTTGATCCTAAAAGCCCATATTCTTCATTATAACCTTTTCCTTTATCTTCAGTACAGATGTCATCAAGGCCAAGTACAGTTTCTGCTCCCTTTTTTTTCAAAATTTCTTTTGTTCTCTTTCTTGTATGTATATCAGCTGCCAGAACATCTTTAGTATAATCCAGTATTTTTTCTGCTCTATTTGACAGAATTATTTCTATTTCTGTCTCAGATGCTATTTCTTTATATAAATCTATATAATTAACACCTGTAAAGGGGTGTTCATAATCTGAAAAGTATTTATAAAATTCGTCTTCAGTAATTGTATCAGAATAAGGATTAATCCCTCTCCTGTAAATTTCATTTTTATCAACAAGCGGATTTCCAACTTCATCATTTGGGTAGCTCAACTGAAGATATATCTTTTTATGACTTCCTGCAATCCCCTTTAAAATCATTGAAAATCTGTTGCGGCTTAAGATGGGAAAGACAACGCCAATACTGTCAGAAGAAAAATGTTCGTTTATTTCTGCAGCAATATCATCAATATTAATATAGTTACCCTGAGCCCTTGCAACTAAAGACTCTGTAATACCAACAACATCTTTATCTTTAATTTTATAACCCTCTTCCTGCCATGATTTCTGCAGAGATGAAACAACTATCTCTGCCAAATTATCACCTGATTTAATTATCGGTGCTCTTATACCTCTAACCTGTGTACCAATAGTTCTCATTTAATTTTCACCTCTTAAATTTTTGCATTTTATTAAAGATGGTACGGATTTATTATAGCAAACTTTAGGCCGAGAGGCAATTATATAGAAAAAGGAGTTCCCCAAAAATTATTTTTAAAGTTGCAAAAAAGTGATTTCGTCATAAACAAAATTTTCCTAAATCTTCCTTTTTTACAATTTAATTTAAAAATGAGGAAACTCCTTTAAAATTAATTATTACGCAGTGTTCTCAAAATTTCTTCTAATTCTTCTCTGCTTATTTCTCCATCTGCATATCTTTCTCTGGCTATTTCTTCAGCTCTATCATTTTTTCTAGGCTCAATATATTTATCTTCTCTATACTGCTGACTTCTATAGTCGTCACGTTTATCATCATAGCCATTACGATTATCTTTGCTATTTTGAACCAGAAAATATACTACAGCTCCAATAAGCACAACCCATATTATCATCATAAAACTTCCTCCCCACGGCATATAGCCCATATGACCAAATCTATACATAATAATCACAACCCTTTAAATTTAATTTGAGTATTTTACTGTGCTTTTATTATAATAGGAAATTGTGAAGAAAATATGAATTTTAGGAATTTATTTATCTCAATTGATTTTTTGTAACTATTTGATTTGTGCAAATTATATTTCCATTATTTTTTTAAGGTTTTCTGTGTTAAACTCTTTAATTACAATATCTGCTGAATCCAGATTCTGAAAACTGCTGTTTCTCTGGCTAAATGCCACACACTTCATTCCAGCACTTCTGGCTGCTTTAACTCCATGTTCAGAATCTTCTATAACAAGGCAGTTTTCCGGTTCAACTCCGAGTCTATCGGCTGCTTTTAAAAATATATCAGGTGCTGGCTTACCATTTTTAACCGCATTTCCGTCTATATAATCTTTAATATATTTGTCTAAAGCAAATTTTTTATATACAAGCTCTATTATTTTTGCATGTGAGGAAGATGCAATTATCATTTTAAAATCATTTTTTTTAAAAAACTCAAACCAGTCTTTTACACCAGACATTAATTCCAGGTCACTTTCTTTTAAGCCTTTATAAAACATCTCTACATGGTTTTCCATAATTTCTTCTATTTTATGTTCTTCATGTAGGTCATATTTTTCCATAAGATCAGTCCACATTTCAAAAAGTGGAACACCAACATAATTTTCGATTTCAGATTCACTTAAATAAATATCATATTCCGCAAAGACTTTTTTGTCCATTTCTTTATAAAGTGGTTCTGAATCAATAATTACTCCATCCATATCAAAAATAACTGCTCTTGTCATTTTTTATCACCTTAAAATTTATTTATTTCTATCTCTTTGATGAGATTTTTTAGATTTTCTAAATTTATTCTTGCTGTATCTTTTTCTAAAGCATTTGCAACACCACAGGCATTTGCAAATTTAAGCATTTCTCTAATATCTAAATTTCTTATAATTGAAGATGCAAAACCAGCTACAACACTATCACCTGAACCTGTAGCATTTTCAACTTTAATCCTAGGAACTTTAATCTGAAAATTACCTTCTTTAGAAAAATAATACATACCTGCCTTACCCAGAGAAATTGCTACATTATTTGCTCCCATCTGACGCAATTTATCTACTGCTTTTAATATATCATCTCTATCTATCAATTTTATTTTAGTAATGTTTTCTATTTCTTCCTGATTTGGTTTTATTAAATAAGGACCTGCATTTATAGCTTCTATAAATGCATCACCGCTTGTATCGAGTATTACTTTTTTATCTGCTTTATTAGCTATTTTTATTAATCTGGCATAAAAATCCGACTCTATACCTGATGGCAGACTGCCTGAAATAGTTATTAAGTTAAATTTATTTAACTCTGATTTGAAATTATCGAGAAAAAGTTTTTTCTCTTCTTGAGAAATAACCGGGCCAGCTTCCAGAATCTCCATAGTATTATTTTTTTGATCTATAATATTAAGACAGGTTCTTGTTGCCCCTTTAATTTTAGTACATTTATTATTTATATGCAAGGACTTCAGCCTTTCGGAAATAAAGTTTCCTTCTGCACCTCCCAGAAATCCAAATGCTTTTACTGATTCACCAAGAATTTTGAGTACTCTGGATACATTTATTCCTTTCCCACCTGCAGTTACTCCATAATTTGAGCTTCTTTTTACTGAATTTATAGATATTATATCGATATTATATCTCCTATCTACAGCTGGATTTAAAGTAACTGTAGCAATCATTTCAATACTTCCGCCTTATTCTTGCTGCCACATAAAATTATTTTTTCTTTAACTAATTCTTTCATTTTCTCTTTACCTGGTTTAAGATATCTGCGGGGATCATTTGCATCTGGTTTTTTTGCAAAATAAGTTTTTACCCCTTCCGAAAAAGCAATTTTTAGTTCTGTAGCTATATTAACTTTTGTAATTCCTCTGGCGATAGATTTTTTTACATCTCTATCTGGCAGATCTGAA
This sequence comes from Halanaerobium sp. DL-01, assembly GCF_003338615.1. NCBI lineage: Bacteria > Bacillati > Bacillota > Clostridia > Halanaerobiales > Halanaerobiaceae > Halanaerobium > Halanaerobium sp. DL-01. The sequence goes on along the minus strand of NZ_QPJN01000008.1, from coordinate 26,282 downwards.
GCTCCATGTAGAACAAGAGGAATATCTATATTTTTTCTTATTTTTTCTAAGCGGGAATAATCAATTTTAGGTTCTTTTTTATAAAGGCCATGTGCAGTACCGATTGCAACTGCAAGTGAATCAATACCTGTTCTTTCTACAAAATCAACTGCCAGATTCGGATCTGTAAGCTGTGATTCTCCTTTTTCAATGATCAGGTCATCTTCCTGACCGACCAGTTTACCCAGTTCCGCTTCAACACTCACATCATAGCGTCTGGCAAATTTAACTACTTCTTTAACTTTTTTAACATTTTCTTCATAGGGAAGTTTAGAAGCATCAATCATAACTGATCTACAGCCCAATAAGATGGATTTTTTAATATCATCTATATTTTCATGATGATCAAGATGATAAACAAGTGGTATATCTACTTCTCTGGCAGCTGTTTTCATTATATTTGTTAAAAAGTTGGCCCCAGAAAACTTTATTGTAGCTGGTGTTGCCGCCAGAATTATCGGCGATCTCAATTCATCAGCAGCTTCAATAACAACCTTGGTTGTCTCCAGGTTATGGATATTAAAAGCTGGTACTGCATAATTATTTTTCTGTGCATCTAATAGTAAATTTCTATTTGATAAAATAAACATTTTATTCCCCCTTATATAAATTTTTTGCTTATATATCTGAATTATAAACGATTTGACCATCAACAACAGTCAAATAAATATTTAAGTTATCATCAATAACTGTTAAGTCAGCATTTTTTCCTTCACTTATACTACCTATATTATTTTGAAGTCCAATTGCTTTTGCTGGAACCAAAGTTGCAAACTTAACAGCTTCAAACAGATCTATTTCTGCTGCATCTTTGATATTTAAAACAGCATCTTTCATTTTTAAAGTGCTACCGGCAAGAGATCCACTTTCTGTCCTGGTAATTCCTTCTTCAACTTTTACACTTAATTCTCCCAGCTTATACTGTCCATCTTCAAGTCCTCCTGCACGCATACAATCACTCACAAGATAGAGTTTTTCTTTACCTTTTAGTTTATACAAAATTCTTATAACTGCAGGACTGACGTGTATTTTATCTGCAATTAATTCAGCAAATATTTTATCTGAATCCATAACAGCACCTGCAGTACCTGCTTCACGGTGATGCATTCCTCTCATCCCATTAAATGTATGAGTAGAAATCACAGCACCTTTTTCGATGGCTGCTTTAGTCTCTTCATAACTGGCATCTGTATGAGCAATTGCTGTTTTAATACCTTTTTCTTTAAGATACTCTACTGCAGCTAATGCATTTTCTTTTTCTGGTGCTAGAGCGATAACTTTTATCAATTCACCATATTTTTTAAGCAGTTTGTCTATTTCTTCAATTTTTATTTCTCGCATAAATTCTACTGGATGTGCACCTTTGTGTTCTTCTGTAAGATATGGTCCTTCTAAATAAACACCCAAAATTTTTGCACCCTCTAATCCATTTTTTTTCGCTAATTCAACTGTCTTTACAGCATTCTCTATTTTTTCCAGTGGGGCCGTCAAAGTTGTTGCCAAAAAAGAAGTTACCCCATTTTCGCAGAGATAATTAGATATCTCTTTAAGTGAATCATAATCACCATCCATTACATCATAACCTGCTGCACCATGAATATGAAGATCAATCAAACCTGGAATAATAATTTTATTTCCCAGGTCTTTTACCTTAATATCACTTTTCATATCTTCTTTTCTGACTATTTTTTTTATTTTTTCTGATTTTATTAGAAGAGCATAATTTTCTAATATTTCTGATTCTGCCAATATTTTTTTAGCTGTTAAATAATAGCACATCATTTTGACCCTCCCTGATTAAACTCAAAATACTTAATAGCAGACTTTAATTTTTATCAACTTTAAATTCCATCTTCATTATTAACTTCAGCACTGGATTCTTTTTTCTTCATCGTAAAAGTTTTAATCTGATTTTTACCAGTCTTAACCGCCTCATCTTTGAGTTCTTTTAGGCTTAAGTCATTTCTCTTAAACAATATTTCCATTAACATCGGAACATTTGTACCGGCAATTACCTCAGCATTTTTTTCTTTAAGTGATATTTCTACAGATTTTTTAAAAGGAGATGCTCCTGCAATATCAGTAAAAATTAAATAATCATCACATTCTAACTCTCTCATTTTCTGTCTTATATTTTCTGCCAGGTTTTCGGTAGATTCTTCTTCTAAAAAGTTTACAACAGCAAGTTTATCTTGTTTCCCTGCAATTAGTTCAATTACAGAATTAATACCTTCAGCAAATTTTCCATGTCCTATTATCATTATACCTGTCATTTTTTACCTCCATCTGATTAATATATGGGGAGCTGCAGCCCCCCATATCCATTAATCCTATAATATTCCTAGATATTTTCCACCAACACCAATTATAACTGTGATTCCGATCAATTTTAGCGGGGACCATCCCTTTTTAAGCAGCCAGTACATTAAAAGGGCATAACCTAAAGGAAGCATTTTAGGCATTGTTTTATCAAGAACATCTGTCTGTAATGCTACACTTGCTTCTCCTGCATTAATAACTAGAGTAGTTTTTAAATTAATATATGATGCAATAAGAGCTCCAACAACAGAAAGTCCAACAATACTTGCTGCCTTAGAAACTTTTTTGGTGTTTTCTTTTAATTTTGCAATAGATTTAACACCTGTCTTATATCCATAATGCATAAGTCCGAATCTTAAAACAAAATAAACTATATTAAACATAATCAAAAATACTATTGGACCTGCAATACTACCTTCAATAGCAAGTGAAGCACCTATACCTGCACTGATAGGTAATAGTGTCAGCCAAAATAAAGCATCACCGATTCCACCTAAAGGACCCATTGTAGCTACTTTAATACCACGAATAGTTTCAATATCATTTTTCTTCTCTTCCATAGCAGCAATGATACCCATAATAAATGTTACCAAAAATGGATGTGTGTTAAAAAATTCCATATGCATTTTCAATGATTTAACAAGATCTTCTTTTTTCTTATGTATTTTTTCTAAAGCAGGTGCCATACTAAAAAGCCAGCCAGCTGCCTGCATCCTTTCATAATTAAAAGATGCCTGTAAGAAAAGAGAGCGCCAGGCCATGCGGTTAAGGTCACTTTTACTAAGACTTACATCTGTACTCTGATCACTATATTTTGTATCTTTTTCTTTGTTATTAGATGCCATCAGTTATTACCTCCTTATTACCTGGGGGAGTCTGATCATTACTTTTATTTATAAAATAATCATAAAGAGCAATAGATGTTCCCAGCAGAGCTACCGCAAGTATGGGTAATTCTAAATATGCTACAAGTACAAAACCTAAAATCAAAAATCCAGCATACTCTTTTTTGAGCATTATTTTTAGCAGTAAAGCAAAACCTATAGCAGGCATCATACCTCCAGCTAACGAAAGTCCATCAATAAATGTCTGGGGAAGCATGCCAACCATTGCTTCAGCAGCATCTGCTCCAAAATATACAGGTAAAAAAGCAACAATAAAATAAGATACAAATAAAATAGAGATTCCGAAATAATTAATTTTTGCTATTCCTTTTAAATTACCTTCTTCTGCAAATTCGTCTGCCTTATGCATAACAGGAGAAAATGCTGTAAATAGTAATGTTATTCCTGCTTGTGCAGCAACAGCAAAAGGTACTGCCACCCCCACTGCAACACTTGGGTCCTGATTTGTCAGAATTGCAAAAGCGGCTCCAATAATACCACCAATAACAACATTAGGTGGTTGTGCTCCCGCAAGTGGTGCCATACCCATCCAGACAAGTTCTAGCATACCGCCAGTAACAAGTCCTTTCTGAACATCTCCTAAAATTATACCAACTACAAGACCTGTTACTACTGGTCGATGAATATGAGTCAGACCATTAAAAAGATCAATTCCAGCAATTCCGGCCCATAAAGCTATTAATAGCGCTTCTGTTAACATAAATCCTGCCTCCTTTTAAATTTATTTATATAAAATACAGCAAGTGGATTATTTGTTACTAAAGTAAATCTAAAATATTCTGCCCTTTTTCATCTGGTACTCTTCTTAAATCAAGCTTAACTCCTAATTTATTTAATTCTTTAAAAACTTTTTTGTCATCTTCTGTTACTGAAACTGTAGTTGAGATCTGTTCTTTTCCTTCCTCATAATGCATATTACCAATATTCACTTCCTTAATTGGAACTCCACCCTTAACAAGAGTAAGTACATCTTGAGGTGTTTCTACAACCAGAAATATCTTCTGCCTATCTGCAGCATTATGAATTACATCAATTGTTCTCTGCAGAGTAAAAAATCTGGTTTCAGTTGATTCTGGCAGAACCATATCCATCAAATTCTGTCTTACTTCATCTTCTGCCACTTCATCATTAGCAACAAGTACTAAATTAGCTCCAAGGTGATTTAACCAGGTTACACCAACCTGACCATGAATAAGTCGATTATCAATTCTTGTTAACAAAATATTTGGCATAATTATTCCTCCTTTTAAGGAGTTTCCCCAAAATTTATTTTCAAGCTACAAAAAGGGGGCTTTAATCATCAACGAAATTTTTAGATTTATCTAAAACTCAATTCGGGTGTGAAATAGGGCACACTAATCAATGAGTCCTCCTGACTCATGATTAGCTCACTCCATCCTGCAGTTCAACCCTATTTCTTCCTTCATTTCGTTAAGATTCATTGACTAAAAATTTCAATATTCCTGCATCTCCCCTTTTTGCAGCAGTATATAAAAAATGGGGAAAGTCTATCTCCTTTTAAATTGATTTTTTAATATATGGGTGAATTTTAACACCCTTTACCACTCTATTGACACTTCCATCTGGACTGGGATTATCAGGGCAAATTCCGTGTTTTAGCGATTCCAGCAGAGCAAGAACCTGTGCATATAAAATATAATTTAGTGAATTAAACGATTCATCAATTTTATTGTTGTCAAGTTCTATAAAAACAGAATAATCACTTATTTTTTCAATTTCCGTATCTTTTTTTCCTGAGATAACAAATGTTTTATAGCCATCTTTTTCTACAGCCAGCTCTCTAAGTAAATCCATTTCATATTTTCTGGCATGTTTATTACTGGGAAGAAAGAAAACAATTAATGTATTTTTATCAATAATTGATTTAGGACCATGACGAAAACCAAGTGGTGTATCATATCTGGTGATTATTTTCCCGGCACTTAACTCCAGAATTTTTAAAGCTGCTTCTTTTGCCAGACCATGGAAAGAATAACTTCCAAGATAAATAATCTTTTGAAAGTCTGATGCAGATAACTCTTCTATAATCTCTGTGTTAGTTAATATATTTTTTGCATTTTTGATTATTGTTTCTATCTCATCTAATTTTTCATCCACATTTTCCAGATTAAAGAGCAGTAATGTGCTTAAAAGCATTGAAGTAAAACTGCTTGTCATTGCAAAACCTTTATCATGTGATTCTTCAGGTAATAAAATCAATTTAGTTTTTTCACTACCAGCATTCTGGGCCAGCTTACCATTCTGGTTACAGGTAATGATAATTTGATAAAGATTATCCACAAGATCTTCTGCCAATTCAACAGCAGCAACACTTTCCGGGCTGTTTCCAGAACGGGCAAAAGAAAAAAGAAGTGTTGGAGTGTCTTTATCAAGATATATTTCTGGATAACTTACAATATCAGTTGTATGAACTGATTCTACTTTTACACCTTTCAATACTTTTTTAAGATAAGGTATTAAAGTATCTCCAATATAACCAGAAGTTCCAGCTCCTGCAAAAATAATCTTTAATTTTTCTTCCTTCATAACTACTTTTAAAAAACTACTGAGTTCATCTTTTTTATCTATAATTATAGAGAGAGTTTCCTTCCAGACAGTTGGCTGCTGAAATATCTCTTCTGCAGTGGTTAATCCTCCTCTATTTTTAAGTTCTTCCTTTGTTAATCCAAAAAAGCTCTCCATATCCTTCATCCTTTCTTATAATTATATCATGTTATCATTACCAGTTAAATAAAAACCATTAATCCAATACAACTCTAAATTCAAATCTATCTCCCCTTGCAATACCAACCGTATATTCTATTATATTTTTATCTTCATATGTTAATCTCTCAATCATCATACTAGGTATATTCTGATCAACACCCAGTATTTCTGCCTCACTAGCTCTCGTGTTTACAGGTTTAAAACATTCTACTGCTTTACTAAATTTAACTTTATATTTATTTCTAAAAATGTCATACATCGCATTCTGGTCAAGTTCATCTTTATTTAGATCTTTAAATCTAGCAACAGGCAAATAAGTTGTCTCAAGCATCATTGCTTCATCATCAGCCAGCCTCAACCTGGTAAACTTATATAACTTAATATCAATATCTGTTTTCAGTTTTCTGGCCAATTTTTTGCTGGCAGATATTATTTCAAAATTTATTACTTCTGAACTGGGCTTTCTGCCAATTTTTTTCATTTCTTCTGTGAAACTATAAAAATGAAGCAGATCCTGTTTAAATGCTTTGGGAGAAATAAAAATTCCCTTACCCTGTTCCTTATATATATATCCATTTTTTTCTAACTCTGTCATGGTTCTTCTCACAGTAGCACGACTGATATCGTATTCATCACAAAGTTCTCTTTCTGAAGGCAATTTATCATGTTCTTTATATTCTCCAGCCTCAATTTTATTGATTATTATGTCATATAATTGGTAGTATAGTGGTAATCTATTATCTCTTCTTATTATTTCTGTCAAATTTCTTACCCCCCTTATAATGTGGTCCGTACCAGTTTGAATTTAGTTTATAATTTTTTGTTTGATTTGTCAAGTAATTTTCTAAACAGGAGTTTCCCCAAAATTTATTTTCAAGCTGCAAAAAGGGGGCTTTAGTCATCAACGAAATTTTTAGATTTATCTAAGACTCAATTCGGGTGTGAAATAGGGCACACTAATCAATGAGTCCTCCTGACTCATGATTAGCTCACTCCATCCTGCAGTTCAACCCTATTTCTTCCTTCATTTCGTTAAGATTCATTGACTAAAAATTTCAATATTCCTGCATCTCCCCTTTTTGCAGCAGTATATAAAAAATGGGGAAAGTCCAGATTTTCTAAAAAAGCTTTCTTCTTTATTTCTTTTTTTCTTAATAAAAATCGACTTTTCGCACTACAATCATTTACATTGAATGTTAATATGATAGTTATTTTAGATACACCATCCCCTAGGCGATTTTTTATTAACTCTATTTGTTAAGCTGTTTTAACAAGACTCCTCATCTTATCTACCTTTTTTCTTTTATTCGTCCTACTGTTTAAAATATTCTGAAATTTATTTTTATGTTAAAAATCCCCTGTGTTAAGTCTCAAACTGCTTAAAACTTAATACAGGGGTGTAATTTATCATATATTTTAAATTGTATTCTTATTTCCAACTTTTAAAATATATTTAACAATTTTTACCTTATTTAAATACTTTTACTCTTTTTTCAATTGGTTCAAATTCTTTTTCTCCAGGCCCTTCAATTATATTACCAAACGGCATCTGAGCAACCATTCTCCAGCTTTCGGGGAGATCCCACTCCTCTTTTACTTCATCTACAATAAGCTCATTATAATGCTGAAGTGAGACACCTAAACCTTCTTTTTCCAGAGCTGTCCAAATCACATATTGAAGCATTCCACTTGATTGGTCAGACCAGACAGGAAAATTATCGGCATAGGTGGGGAACTGCTCCTGAAGTGATTCCACAATTTCCATTTCTTCAAAAAACAGAACTGTACCATAACCACTGCGAAATCCGTCTATTTTCTCTTCAGTAGAAGCAAATTTATCTTCTGGAACTATTTTTCTCAAAGAATCTTCACAGATATCCCAGAGTTTATTATGTTCTTCCCCAAAAAGCAGTATAACCCTGCCTGACTGTGAATTAAAAGCAGATGGTACATGTTTTACTGCATATTTCACAATTTCTTCTATATTTTCCTGAGACACAATTTCTTCATCACCAATACCATATATACTCCTTCTATTCTTTATTGCTTCATAAAATTCATCATTTCTCACAACAACAACCTCCCTTTATTTGAAAAGTCATAACATATTAAAAAACTATTTTTCCTGTAGTAATACCAAAAATCTAATGACTTTACCTGTTTTCCCTATATTTTTATTTTCTGGAGTTCCCCAAAAATTACATAATGCTAATCCCGATCAAATTACTATTATTTCTTAATATTAATGATAACACTAACTCCAGAATATTACTGTATAATAGATTACAAAGTACTGCAGGATCTAAAATTAATCTTTATATGCTGAGAAAATAATTGATCTTTTTTTAATTATCTCTTTTTTTATATACTATCAGTATTACCAGACTGCTATATGACCATCTGTGCGTTTTTCTGTTCCACCGGAAAGAACACCTGTCTCAGGATTTCTAATTATAACCTGGCCGCGTCCAAAACTTCCTTTATTTAAAGCAACCTTTATATCATGACCTTTTCTGGCCAGCGCCTGTGCAATATGGTTTGGAAAATCATCTTCCACCATTATTTCTTTTTCTTTCATCCACTGCCATCTTGGTGCATCAAGAGCTGCCTGAGGGTTTAAATTGAAATCTATTAAATTCATTGCAACCTGGAGATGACCCTGTGGCTGCATATATCCTCCCATAACACCAAATGGGCCAACAGCATAATCATCTTTTGTAATAAAGCCCGGTATAATAGTATGATAGGGCCGCTTTCTTGGTTCTAAGAAATTATAATCTTCTTCTTTAAGTGAGAAGCTGTGGCCCCTGTTCTGAAGTGCAATTCCGGTTCCGGGTACTACAAGACCAGATCCAAAACCCATGTAATTGCTCTGAATATATGAAACCATATTACCTTCTCCATCTGCTGCTGCAAGATAGACTGTTCCTCCTTTAGGAGGTGTTCCTGGCTCAGGCATAAGAGCTTTATCTTTAATTAATTTTCTTCTTTCTTCCGCATATTTTTCCGAAAGTAGTTCTTCTACTGTAACATCCATTTTTTCCGGATCAGTTATATATTTTTTCCCATCTATAAAAGCAAGTTTCAATGCTTCCAGCTGTTTATGATAGGTATCGATTGTATCTTTAGCTTCAAATTTAAATCCTTTGATAATATTTAAAGCCATTAAAGCTACTAAACCCTGTCCATTTGGTGGAATTTCCCAGATATCATAACCGCGGTAATTTACATTTATAGGGTCAACCCACTCAGGATAATAAGCTGCCAGATCTTCCTTCCTTATAAATCCATCATATTTTCTGGAGAAAGCATCTATCTTCTCTGCCAGTTTACCTCTATAAAAAGATTCTGCTCCACTTTCAGCTATAGAGCGCAGTGTATCAGCATGTTCTTTTGAAGACCATATTTCACCAATTTCCGGAGGCCTTCCATCTGGAGCAAAAGTTTTAAACCAGTTTTCAAACTCTTCTCCAGTCAGCATTTCAATATATTTTTCGTACGCCTTCTTCCAAAAGTATCCAAGAGCTGGTGAAACCGGATACCCTTCTTCTGCATGTCTGACTGCAGGTTCCAAAACTTCTGTTAGAGAAAGTCTGCCAAATTTTTTATTCAGTGCTGCCCAGGCTGATGGTGCTCCTGGTACTGTTACAGGTATAAATCCTGTTTTGGGCATCTTCTCTACTCCTCTTTCCTTTACTGCTTCCATCGAAATTCCTGCTGGAGAAAATCCACTTGCATTTAAACCATGTAATTCATCTTTATACCACACTATTGCAAATGCATCTGCACCGATTCCATTAGAAGTAGGTTCTACAACTGTAAGACATGCTGCAGCTGCAACAGCTGCATCAACTGCATTACCTCCCTTTTTTAATATTTCTAGCCCGGCTTGTGCAGCAAGAGGCTGTGAGGCAGCTACCATACCGTTTTTTCCATAAGTAGTAGTTCTTCTTGACGAATAAGGATAATTCAAATTATTATACTCCATACTATCAACTCCATTTTTTGTTTGTACTTTCTTATTCATTTTTCTTTTTACATTGTCAAAATCCTGCTTAACTGCTGTTTTAATTTGCTAAAAGATTAATTTAAAGCTGTTTTTCAAAAATTAGTACGTATATTTTGAAATATTATTTAAAGGTTTTTTAAATATTATAGAGAATTATTTGAGTAATATGATACATTAACTTTTACAGGAGGGATATTTATGCACAGCAGTGAGTATATCGATACTTTTGACGGGAAAAAATTATTTACGCGAAAAGATATTGTCGATGACGCAAAGGCAGTTGTTGTTTTTGTGCATGGACTTGATGAACACCAGGGTAGATATGATTATCATGCAGGAAGATTTAATGGTGAAGGTTTTTCTGTTTACAGATTTGACAACAGAGGACACGGCCGTTCTGATGGAAAACAGACCTATATAGATGATTTTAATACCTATTTAAAAGATGCAGATACTGTAGTTGATATCGCAAAAAAAGAAAATCCTGACCTTCCAATCTTTATGCTCGGCCACAGTATGGGCGGATTTATTACTGCTGCTTATGGAATAAAACATCCTAATAAGCTGAATGGTCAGATATTAAGCGGTAGTTGGACAAATACCACAGATGCTTTTGCAGAAATACAGCAGCTGAACCTTGAAGAAAATCCTGACATGAAATTACCCAATGAACTTGGAAACCTCATTTCCAGATCAGAATATGTCATTGATGATTATGAAAAAGATCCCTATGTATCTGAGTTTACTACTTTAAAATTAATGAAAGAAATGCTCGATAATGCTATACCATGGCTGGTTGATAATCTTAAAAAATATAAATATCCTGTTTTAGTTCTTCATGGAGGCTCAGATCCAATTATAGATCCCAGCTGTTCAGAAAAACTGTATGATATGATATCTTCAAAAGACAGAGAACTAAAAATATATCCAGAACTTTATCATGAAATATTGAATGAACCAGAAAAAGAAGAAGTCATAAAAGATATTCTCCTCTGGCTCGAATATAGATGCTGAATTTTGCTGTTTAATTAAATCTTAAAATTGTTTTCGCTTTATTTCAAATCCTTAAAAATAAAATATAATACCAGCACTTAATATTTGCCTGTTTTTCAGAGCATAATTATTATACAGTGCTGGTACTTTTTATTTAAATATTTGATGTGTCCACAAAAAGGGTATTTGCAGAACATTAGGCATTTTTTGTTAACCAATCTTAATGTGTTAGAAAGAGAAATAAGACCTCAACACATGATGTGCTGAGCTAATCCTGAGTCAGGACGTCTCATTTGATTAGGAGGTCTTTATTTATGAGGAAAAAATTATACCTGATAAAATTGAAGTTCTAAAATTTAAAACTATAATTATTGATGGCCGGGAAATTTAAAGATTCTATTGTTCTTTTAGGTGAAAAAAAAAGATTCAAAAATACTAGAAAATAAGGTGAATTAATGATGAAAGAATTTTTATTTACAAAAGAAGATTACGCAGGATTTTGTGAGAATAAAGAAAGCCTGGTTCAGCAGTGGGCCTATAAGCAGCTTATTAAGTTTTATCCGGATTCTGAAATTACATATAAGTACACCAAAAAATTTATTCAGCCAAAAATGCTCAAAAAAATTGAGCGGATGAAATATGCTATCATGACTTACCTGCGAGAAAGCTGGGAGCTAATCGATGCTGATTTCTTATTTGGACTGGTGGAAGGCAAAACTGAAATTAGCTTTGAAATGCAGGCTCATGTTCTCAAGGCACTGGCACAAAAAGGATCCAAAAAGAGTAAAATTGTCAATCTCCTTCTGCGGATAGATGGACAGCAGACTGATATTAACACTTTTTTAGTAATAATAGAAGCTCTGGAAATTCTGCAGACAGATGAGGCATATGCCATGTTGAGATATTTTGATAAAGATTTCAGCTCCGATTTTCCCTTTATGGAAACCTATATGAACGTCCTCATTTCCTATAAAGATGAAAAAGATATTAAACTCAATTTTAGAAACCCTTACTAAAAAACCTGAAAAATTTGATCAGGAAAAAGTAATAGCTAAATTCAACACCTTATTTAAAGCAGAAGAGTTCAGCAATTTGTTTAGGAATTTCTGGCAGCGGCAGGCGCTGGAAGATTCGCTGGAAACTTTAAAGCATTACTATCCTCAGAATAAGGGAGTAAAAAGACTGAATTCATTTTTAGGAGCAGAACTCTGCAATTTACATCAGGATAAGCAATATTTTGATTTTATTTACCGCCTGTCAGAAAAAATTATGGCAGAGTTAAATCAGCGCTATAATTTTTCAGAAAAACTGGAACTGGATAATTTTAACTTGGAATTTTTAAATAACGAAAAAGAAAAGCTGCGGGATGAAGATTACTGGCTGCTTTATCATTTAAACTTTATCCTGGATAACAAAAAAACAATTCAGCAGCATTTTTCAGTCAGATTTTTTAGTTTAGAACTGGTGGTAATGTTATTAGTAGTTTTAGAGGATAATAATTATCAAGAAATGCTGAAAAAATCAAAAGAAGCAAGGGAGATATTATCTGTGGGGATGCAGTCAAAGCCTTAGAAAAGATTGATGGCTATTCTTTTGAAACTTTAATAGAAGGATTGGAAGCCGGTGACTCAACTACCCATATTTTTGTCAGCAGTGGTTTAGAGCAGTTTGCTACCGATCAGGCAGCGGAAAAAACAATAGAATACTGGGAAAATGGAATTCTTGATTTTCATGAAATGTTTGTTTTGACTCTGCAGGAAATTGGCAGTAAGATTGGCTATGATTATCTGGCAGGTGAAAAGATTCAAAATATGCCTGAATATTTATTAGAGACTCTAATTATTCTGGGTACAATCCATGGTGAAAAAAGAGAAAGGCTTAAAATTTATCAGGATAATCTAAAAAAACAAAAAGATGCCAGAAAGAATAACATCTTTTCCGATCTTTTTAATCAGTCTGCAGGAGAAAACTTTAAAACTGCAGATGAAACTGACGAATATTTCCGCAACAGTGATGGGACAATTATCAGAGCCGAGGAAAAAGTGGGGCGTAATGATCCCTGCCCCTGCGGCAGTGGTAAAAAATATAAAAAATGCTGTGGAAGATAAAGCAGAAAACAGGTGAGAGCATAAGCAAAAATATCGCTTCTCTGCTATTTTGTTTAAATTTATTTGTTTGAATTGATTTTAATACAATTATTATATTTTAGTACATCAAAATTGAGAGGTAGGGAAATAATTAGTTTATTTCCCTACCTCTCACATCACCACACAGCATACCGTTCAGTACTGGGCAGTTCATTTCTGTAATAGTCTGCTTTAATTTCTAAAAGCGGCAGCAGAAGATCACAGAATTTAATATTTTTCCAGAAATTCCAGCACAAAATTAAAATAAAGACCTGTCCCTATTTTAAGACTTTCCTCATTAATATTAAACCTGGCATTATGATGAGGATAATTTTTTTCTTCATCTTCAAAACCTGCCCCAACAAAAGCTATAACACCAGGAACTTCTCTTAAATAATATGCCATATCTTCACTGCCGGTCGTTTTATCCATATCAACTAATTCTGCTTCTGAAACAACTTTTTTGGCAGCCGAACGGCCAATTTCAGTACATTTCCTATCATTTATTGTTGGTGGGGTTCCTTTTTCTATGTTAACATCAGCCTGCCCCCTATAACTTCTGGCTGTTTTTTCTGCATATCTTCTAATTGCTTCACCGGCCTGTTTTCTTGTCTCTTCTCTAAAACACCTCAAAGTACCTTCTACTGATGCTTTTTCGGGAATTACATTAAATCTGCTGCCAGATTTCATTTTGCCAAGAGTAAATACTACCGGGTCTAAAGGATTGATTTCTCTACTCAAAATTGCCTGTGAGTCCAAAATAAATGAGGAAGCAATAACTATTGGATCAATTCCCTGGTGGGGCATCGATCCATGACCACCTTTCCCGATAAAATCTATATATACATAATCTCCGGATGCCATTCTGGGACCTGCCTGAATATTAATAGTTCCTGTAGGAAGATTGGCCCAGAGGTGAATACCCATAATTCCATCCACATCTTTTAAAACTCCTTCTTCAACCATTTTAGCAGCTCCCTGCACCATCTCTTCAGCAGGCTGAAAAATAAGTTTTACATTTCCCGTTAATTCTTCTTTTATTTCTGACAGAGCTCTTGCTGCACCAAGAAGCATTGCAGTATGACCATCATGACCACATGCATGCATTATGCCTTCATTTTTTGATTTATATTCCACATCATTTTCTTCCTTTATTTCTAAAGCATCCATATCTGCACGCAGGGCAACTGTTTTCCCACTTTTGCCGCCTGCAATAAAAGCAGCAACTCCCGTTTCAGCATATTCTTCATATTCAATACCCATTTTTTCTAATTCTTCTTTTATTCTTCTGGAAGTTTTTTCTTCTTCCCAGCTCTTTTCTGGATACATATGGAACTCTCTTCTCAAATTAAGAACATAATCCTCCTGTTTTTCTAATATTTCTTTGTATTTAACCATTATTCTGCCCCCCATTATTTAAAAAATCCAAAGCAAATTGTGCATATAATCCAGCAGCTATTTTTAGAGAATCTTCATCTATATTAAATTCTGGGTGATGATGTGGAGAGCTAATTCCCTTTTCCTCATTTCTGGATCCTACAAAAGCAAAAGCTGCAGGAACTTCAGCTGCAAAAAATGAAAAATCTTCTCCACCAGTTGTTTTATCCAATTTTACAGCTGAATCTTTTCCTAAAATTTTTACAGCCGCTTTTTCTCCTATTTCTGACATTTTCTCATCATTAATTGTAGGTAAAGTTAATTTTCTGTATTCAAGTTCTGCACTGGCGCGGTAACTTTCTGCAGTTTCTTTAACAACTCTTCTTATTATATCTTCAAATTTCTGATTAATCTCTTTGCTGAAGCATCTGGTTGTTCCTTCCAGATATGATTTTTCGGGAAGAATATTACCTTTTGAACCGGAATTAAAAATATCTACACTGAGTACAGAGGGCTCCATAGGGCTTAGTTCACGGCTGACAATAGTCTGTAAATTCATGACTGCTGCTGCACCTGCCATTATAGGGTCAACACCCTGATGCGGCATTGAACCATGACCACCTTTTCCTTTTATGCGAATAATAAACTGATTAACAGACGCCATCCTTGGGCCAGCTTCCACCGATATTTTTCCACTTTCTAGATCATTCCAGATATGCAGACCAAATATACCATCTACATCCCTGACAGCACCTTCTTTTACCATTTTCTTTGCCCCGGCAGCTATTTCCTCACCTGGCTGGAAAATTAATTTTACAGTTCCTGTAAATTCTTCTTTAAGGTCATTCAAAATTTTTGCCGCAGTCAAAAGGCTGGCTGAATGTCCATCATGACCACATCCATGCATTAAGCCTTCATTCTGAGATTTATATTCTATGTCATTTGCTTCCTCAAGTTCTAATGCATCCATATCTGCTCTCAAAGCAACTTTTTTACCCTGCCCTGTACCTTTATTACCTTTTATTTCACATATTACTCCTGTTCCTGCCATTTTTTTCGCTTCTAATCCGATTTTTTTTAACTCTTCAATAATCCTCTGACAGGTTCTTTCTTCTTTCATGCTCGGTTCTGGATGCATATGGAATTCTCTTCTCATCGAAACATTATATTGATGATATTTTTCTGCAAGACTTTTTACATTACTCATTTTTTATCTCCCACCTTCAGAACCGTATGATAAATAAGTTCTATACCTTTTTGTAAATCTTCATAATCTGTCCACTCTTCAGGACAGTGACTTCTTCCATCTTTACTGGGAACAAATACCAGGCCAACATCTGTCAGACCGGCCATAATCATAGCATCATGCCCTGCTCCACTGATCATTTCTTTATATGCAAGACCTTTATCTTCAGATACTTCTTTAAAAATATCTAATATTTCTTTTGAAAGTTCAACTGGTTCAACCATAAGCATATCTTCAACATAATATTCTACACCATATTTTCTTTTGATTTCTGAAAGTGCACTATCAATTTTAGCACGAACTTCTTTTATACAGTCCAGTTTTTTGGACCTTATATCAACTGAAAACAAAGCTTCTTCGGGAACTATATTTGCTGCACCTGGTTTTATATTTAATGTTCCAACTGTAGCAACTGTACCACTGCCTGCTTTAACTGCAAAATCTTTGATCTGAGCAA
The DNA here is from genome assembly GCF_003338615.1 of Halanaerobium sp. DL-01. NCBI lineage: Bacteria > Bacillati > Bacillota > Clostridia > Halanaerobiales > Halanaerobiaceae > Halanaerobium > Halanaerobium sp. DL-01. Next base: position 10,084 of record NZ_QPJN01000008.1, on the reverse strand, counting down.
TCACCTCTGAGGCAGAAGAAAGAGCATCTTTACGCATATCCATAGGAGTTGTTCCTGCATGATCAGGTCTTCCTTTTACCTTAACTCGAATCTGATTGATTCCCACAATGAAACTTACCAGTCCAACATCTTTTCCTTCTTTTTCTAAAACCGGCCCCTGTTCTATATGTAGTTCAATAAAGGCTTTAAGTTTTTCGGGATCTCTTTTTGCTTTTTCTATCTCTTCTGGATTAAATCCAAATTCTTCAAATGCCTCAGCCATTGTTATTCCATCAGCATCTTTATTATTTAGCAGGTCTTCATAACTTACTCTGCCGGCCATAGCCCGACTTCCAAAAACTCCTGAACCAAATCTGCCTCCTTCTTCTTCTATCATAGCTATAAATTCTACAGGGTGTTTTGTTTTTACATTATTCTCTTCAAGAACCCTCATAATTTCAAGTGCCATTACCACACCAGCTGGGCCATCAAAATTACCACCATTTTTTACCGAATCAAAGTGAGAACCTATCATAACTACAGGTGCTTCTTTGTCTGTCCCTTCTCGTCTGCCGACAATACTGCCAGCAGGATCTTCATACACTTTTAAGCCAATTTTTTTCAGCTCACCTTTTAAATAATCTCTAGCTCCTCGGTCAGCTTTTGTTAAAGAAAATCGGGTGAGCCCTTTTCCAGGAGTAGAATTAAACTGACTGAGTGTCTCAATATCATTTATAATTCTTTCCAGATTTGTTAACATTTATGCTTTTTCTCCTTTCTTAAAACAATTATTTACTCAAACTGTTATATATCAACACTTTAAACTTATAATTACTTTTATTAAATTAATACATCAGAAATTTACAGCAGTTTGACAAAGAAACCAGCAATAATTACAGATGCAATTGTAACTGTGGTAAATCCGCCAACCAGCATCTTGGGAAGCATCTCATCTACTGCATACTGATATTCCTCATCATTTTCTGTAGCTGCTCTGGATGATTCTACTGTTAAAATATAGTTTGGTGGAAAACCATATAAGGCTGTCATTGCAATAGAAATAGCCATTTCTTTTGTATAACCAAAAGCTTTACCAATTATCATTGACATCAGAGCCATACCGGAAATACCCAATATTATTATTCCAAATAGGGGAACTGAAATTTCTGTCAGCATTGAAGGTGTCGCATCAGAAAGACCGGCAAATATAAAGGCCATCAATACAGTCATTAAAAACCCAAAAGAACCAGCTTTGACTAAAGCCTGCTCTTCTAAAAATCCAATCTCTCTTCCAATAACTCCAAATAACATGCAGACAACAAATTCATTAAGGTGAAGAACTGGGGCTGCTGCTACTGCCAGAGCGGCCACAATACCAAGTTTAACTAAAATAATATATGTAGTCTGATATTTTTCTGGAAGAGGAGGGATAATTCTAAATTTGCTCTTTTCTTCCTTCAATGATTCCTTGTTTTCCTCTTCAACTTCAACCTCTCCCCTTCTTACTTTATCTGCAAGTCGATTTGCTTCTTTTTTGAGCAGATAAGCTGTAATGGGATAACCAAAAAATCCCTGCATAACATACATTGCCGTTGCTAAAACAGCAGTTGAAGTAAGACCTTTTTCTGCTGCCGCTGTAGACATCAAAATAGAGGCAACCACACCTCCGGTAAGTGGTGGAGTTGCTGCAACAACTTTTTCCCAGCCAAATAGAAAATTACCTATAGTTAAAGTAAGGGCAATAATTCCTGCTATACCACCTAGGGCTATTACAACTGTCTTCCACTGGGCCAGAAGTTCTTTTAAACTCATTAGAGTACCCATATGAGTTAAAAGAAGATACATTGATAAATAAACAACCGGCTGTGCAAATGAACTCTGTGCCACCACATCACCAGGCAAAATTGTCCAGAAACCAATTAAAAATAATACTGCTGAGACAAAAACAGAGGGAATCATTGCTTTTGTCTTCATTGACACAAACTCTCCAACTGCCAGAATCAACAAAACAATACTAAATGCTTGAATTACATTAAAATTCATCTTATTCCTCCTACCTACTAAATTTTAGTTTTGTTTTTTATTATAACAAAAGATTTATCTACTTACAATTGTTATAAATTAACAGGAGTTTCCCCAAAATTTATTTTCAAGCTGCAAAAAGGGGCTTTAGTCATCAACGAAATTTTTAGATTTATCTAAAACTCAATTCGGGTGTGAAATAGGGCACACTAATCAATGAGTCCTCCTGACTCATGATTAGCTCACTCCATCCTGCAGTTCAACCCTATTTCTTCCTTCATTTCGTTAAGATTCATTGACTAAAAATTTCAATATTCCTGCATCTCCCCTTTTTGCAGCAGTATATAAAAAATGGGGAAAGTCCAGTTATAAATTAATAATTTGTTTGCTGTTATTATCAAAAACAATTTAATATAATTTTCCTGTTTTAACTATTTTTTACCCATTTTTTAATAAATTAAGCAAGCAAAAAATCCTGCGGAATTAATCCAGCAGAATTTTAAATAATTTCAAATTAAGATTTTGATTCTTTTAAATCATAATATACTTTTGTCAGAAGATAAAAAGAAAGCGGAAAAGTAATAATATATCCAAGCATATAAGTTTTAGCTGCAAAATAATTTATTATAAAAATAGCGATAATTATTCCAGCATAATCTACTATTTTCCCTTCTGTAAGTTTATAGCTTTTTCGGAAAGAACTGCTGGTATTTTTGTTCTGATCCAGCACCAAAAGCAACGAAAAAACAAAACGGCTGTTGAAATAAAAAAATGCTGCTGCCAGTAAAATCATCAAAATTAAAGGTGTTACAGTTCCTGGAATGGTCAATAATACCAGCATAAATGCTGCAAACAAAAATGCACTTATCAGATAAAATATAAAGTATGTTTTTGCATAATTCTGCAGATTTGAAAACAAACCATATTTTTTCAATAAAAAATCCTTAAAACTCATCCTTTCTTTTAAAAAAATTTGCATATTGAGCTTCAGATGAAAAAAAGATATTACAAATAAAGAAACACCTGCTGATATATAAAAGAAACTATATCTGCTGATCAGAAAAACAAAAAAATTAGATCTATAGATGGTACCATTATCTGCCAGAATATAAGCAGAACCAATTACAAAAAATAGTATTATAAAAGAAATTATGCCTGTAATTAAGTATCCCACTTTTTTGGGAAATTTTAATCTATCAGATTTTACACGTTTGTATCTTTCTTCATCTATATTATTAGATACTACTGTTTTATTAATACTGTTTGTTTCAGTTTGATTTCCTTCTTCATCAACTGGCTGACCACATCTTCCACAAAAAATATCATCACTGTTTAATGTATTGCCACAATTGGTACAAAAATTTTTATCTGCCATCATTTTCCACCTCTAACAATTTCACTACCACATTTAGTACAAAATTTCATATCTTTATTAATTCTGCTCCCACATTTGGTGCAGAAATTAAGCTGATCATTATCTCCTTCTAAATAAAGCGGCTCTTCAAAGGGTGTTCCTCCTGATTCTATTTTTCTGACCAATATGTCACCATATCTTCCATAATTATACCAGTTCTCTATTTCTGCTGCCCTCATTACTGTCCACGGATGTGTTGCAAACATTACACTAAAAATCTTAGCAAATTTATCAAAATTATCTTCATCAAAACCTTCAAATTCTCTTGCCTGCTGGAGAAAAGCATTATGATCAAGTCGATCAAAAACTTCTGGAGGAGCTCCACCCATTTTCATCAGTGATGTTATAACACTGGTAAAATTCTGACAGCAGAGCAAGCCGGCCCTATCAGATGTGAACTCAGACTTTCTCTTCCAGTTTAAAAGTGCCAGCTCTAAACTTGTTGAAATTAGACTGCCTAGTCCTAATGTGGCAGATCCGATTATATTACCAATATAGGGCAAATATGAAGCCATCTGATGATATAGCACATGCTCACTTTTTACATGTCCAAGCTCATGACCGAGTATAAATATTAATTCATCTCTATCGAGTAAATCATAGGCTCCACTTGTTATTACTACTATTGGTTCTTCCACACCTGCCGCAAATGCATTAATTTTAGGTTCCTGAATAATATATAAATCAGGATGATAATCCATATCAAGACGCTGACATGACTCCTGGAATAATTTATAAAGTTCAGGAAACATTTTTTCGGTAATTCTTACATTACTGCCTGTGTGGCTCACCTTCAGAATTTTATCCATACTGTATTTATTAAATTTGCGGACAAGTGTTTCCAGTCCCGGTGTGTTTTTTAGTTTCTCAAGAGCTTTTCTATCCAGCGGATGTTCGTATTCTTCAGCTCTTAACCCTTTAATGTCTTTTTTGATAGTTATCATTCCTTTTTATATAAAAAATTAAAACATCATTATTATAAATTAAAAAAAATCACATAATAACTTATACTCATTAGTTATATTTTTTAGCAAGGTGTTTTTCCAGATCATCATTCCCCTTAAAACCACAATAAAGCCAGACTGCAAGTGCTCCAATTCCTGGAATTACATAAGCTGTAACACTGCCGATTATAAAAATCAAAACTGCCTTCTTGACCATACCTTTATATAAATACCAGAATGGCCCAAATAAAAAAGCCGGCCAATTCCAGTTAGATGAACTGCTTTTCGGTGAATACTTATCTTGATTTAACCTGTTTGCTTCTTCATCAACCTTTGTACTAACTGTCAGCTGATGTTCATCTTCCACTAATTTGTGACCACAGCTTCCACAGAACTTATGATTTTCCCCTATCTCTTCTCCACATTCAGGACAAAACATAACTATCCCCTCCCAATAAAGTTATTGATAGTAAATAATATTCTTCAATCAGATGCTAAACTCCTCCTTCTTTAGTAAAAAAATACAAAAATCCTGCAATTTCTCGACAGGATTTATATAAAGATTCACATCATATTTATCCGATAATCTTTCCAGCTTATGTAATTGGATAGGGAAAAAACCAAGTTCTGAACCTACAATAGATTCGTCCATGTCAAACATTACCTTTTTTAGGAGTTTCCCCAAAATTTATTTTCAAGCTGCAAAAAGGGGGCTTTAGTCATCAACGAAATTTTTAGTTACATTATAAAACCGACTGTTAAATAAAGTATAAGGGCTAATACACCATTTAAAAGAGCATACGGAAGCTGAGTATTAACATGGTCAATATGGTCTGAAGCAGAAGCCATAGAAGCCATAATTGTTGTATCAGAAATAGGCGAGCAGTGGTCTCCCATAATTCCTCCAGATATAACTGCCCCAATAGTTGGATACAAAGGAGCCCCCATTGCAACTGCCATTTGAATACCAATTGGAATCATAATACCAAATGTTCCCCAGCTTGTACCAGTAGAAAAAGCCATAAGTGCAGAAAGTATAAATAATATTGCAGGACCAAAGCCGCCACTAATTCTGCCTTCAACTAAACTTGCCATATACTGACCTGTCTCCAGTTGGCCTATTACATTTCCTATTGCAAAAGCCGAAATAAGCAAAATAGCAACAGGAACAATAGCGCCTATTCCCTGATAAACATAATCTATATATTCTTTTAAATTCATAATACCTTTAACAATGTATAAAAATCCAGCAAAACTAATCGAAGCAAGTACTGCCCAAAAAACAGAGGTAGAGCCAGATCCCTTAAGAATATTTCCATTACCTGTAATATAAAGACTGATCGGCATCATAACAATTAAAACAATCATAGGCAAAATCATATTCCACATATTGTTTTCTGCACCTTTTTTAGGAGGAGTAGATGTTGCTTCTTCAGAAACCATAGGTGTTGCTCCATCACGAAGAACTTTTCCGGTCTCTCTAGCTCTATTTTCTGCCACAGCCATTGGACCCCAATCTTTTTCTGTAAATATGTAATAAGCAACTGCCAGAATAGCAAAAAAACTATAAAACTGAAATGGAATTGACTTTACTAAAATACCAGCAGGATTTCCTTCTATAAAACCTTTAGAAACCTGTACACCAATAACTCCCATCAGCATAGCTCCCCAGCCATTAAGTGGTATAAGGGCACAAACAGGAGCAGAAGTTGAATCACAAACATAGGCAAGCTTTTCTCTCGAGACATTAAACCTATCTGTCAGCGGTCTGGCTACAGTACCAGAAACCAGAATGGTAATAGAAGACTCTATAAAAATCACAAGTCCTATCACATAAGCCAAAAGAAGGGCCCCTTTTTTATTTTTAACCAAATTTTTCTTTTCAGTAAGATATTCAATAAAACCTCTAACTCCACCAGAAGCAGATATTACAGTTATTAAGCCGCCAACCAGAAATGAAAAAATAATTGTTTTAGTTATCCATTCTTCAGCAAAAACACCTACAATCTCATTTAAAGAAGCATTAAGTGATATAAAAAACTGCCATTCGTGAATAATCATCTCTCCTGAAAAAATACCCAAAAACAGTGAAATAAATACCTGTTTCGTTGCCACAGCAAGAATAATTGCAATTAGTGGGGGTAAAATGCTCCAGATTCCATAGTCCATTCTTATCTCTCCTAAGTTAGTTTATTTTTGAGAATCATTTTTATCTTTATTTATTTTTAGTTCCTCATATATTTTTAGTAATATTATTAACTTCTATTGCTTTTATTATAATTAAATCACAATCTAGCAACAGCAGGTGAATTTATAATCTCTTCTTTTTGCATAGTAAAACTTGAACATCAACTCTTCTCCTCCCAAAAGAAATAGTACTTGACTTTAATGATACAGTCTGTATCATTTTGGGTAATCGAGAAATAAAAAGAGCTTTAAAAATTATATAAATAAAATTTGGGCCAAGAAAATTCTCAGCCCAGGGCTCTCAAAGTTTATTAAAATATAATCTAACTTGTAAAAATAGTTTTTTAAGTTTATTTAATTTAGAAATTAATCTTTCATTATTTAAAATTATACTATTCTAAACCGATTATATCAATAGTTTAAACAAAATTCGACAAAACTTTGTTTTATGCTGTAAACTCATTCACAGACAGGATTGTGACTTTTAGACGGTTTATACTTCTCAGACCAAATCTTTGCTTCCAATTTCTTTTAGTAGTTTGACACTTAATACAGGAGTTTTTTAACATAAAATTAACTTTAAGAATATTTTAAGCTGTTGCTGTCGTGATATAATAAAGATATATTAATAAGGTAAATTACATGCAAATAATTTTAAAATAGTAATCTAAGGAGATGAAAAAATGGAAAAAGAAGTAGTTATTATCGGTGGTAGTGATCTGGGAATTAGTACTGCTTTAAGAATTAGAGAACTCAATAAAAACATAAAGCCACTTGTCATAACAAACAATAATTTCCCCAATTTTAGCATTTGCGGAATACCCTTTTATATTAGTGGAGAAGTTAAATGCTGGCAGAATCTGGCACATAGGAAAGAGGACGATATAAGAAATAAAGGAATTGAACTTTTGCTGAATACAGAAGTTACAAATATTAACCACCAGGAAAAATATATTTTAATAAAAGAAAAAGATAAAAAAGATAATAGAAAGAAAATATTTTATAATAAACTTGTTTTAGGTACTGGTGGTAAAAATATAATTCCAAAGATTGAAGGCCTGGGTCTTCCGGGGGTCTTTTTTATGAGGTGGATGGAAGATGCTATTAATTTTAATAGATATCTGGAATCTAATAAAGTAAAAGATGCTTTAATAATTGGTGGTGGTTATGTTGGACTTGAGATGGCAGAAGCTTTGGTTAAAAGAGGATTAAATGTAACTATTGTTGAATTTTTTGATAATGTACTTACAACAGTTAATAGAAATTTTAGAGATATGGTTAAAAATGAGTTAGAAAAAAATGGTGTAAAAGTTATTACATCTACAGCTGTTAAAAAAATAGAAAAAGAAGGGGACAAATTAATTGTCACTGGAAATAACAGCCTGAAAGAAAAGGTTGATACCATTGCTGCTTCAGTTGGAACAGAGGCAAATACTAAGCTGGGAAAAGATATAGGATTAAAAAGAGGAATTAAAGGAGCTTACAAAGTTAACAGAAAAATGCAGACCAGTATTGAAGATATTTATGCTGGAGGAGATTGTGCAGAAACTTTAAACAATATTACAGATAAATATACTTATTATGCACTTGGAACAGTAGCACATAAACATGGAAGGATTATTGGAGACAATATTTGCGGTCTGGATAAAGAATTTGCAGGTGTTATTGGTACCCAATCAATCAAGTTATTTGATCTTGTAATAGCAAGAACAGGTTTAAGTGAGGAAGAAGCAGTAAAAAATGGATTTAATGTAAAAACTAAATTACTAGAAAGCTGGGATCATAAAGTTTATTATCCACCTGTATATAAAATGTATACTGAAGTTATCATTGATTCTGATAGCAGAAGGATATTGGGTGCACAGATAATGGGAAATAAAAATGCAGAAATTGCAAAAAGGATTGATATTTTTGCAGCAGCTATCTTCAATAAAATGAAAACAAATGATTTTAATCAATTAGATTTAAGTTATACCCCACCTCTTAGCAGTCCATGGGATCCTGTACAGATGGCTGTACAGGAAATAGAAAAGTAAAAATTTATTATTATATATAAATATCCAGTTTGAATCTTTATACCCTCTTAATAAGAGGGCTTTTCTTTTTTTATACTTTTTTCTACTTCCGACATATAAAAACATAACTCTAAAATCAATCTGGATAGAACTGCTGTTAATGTTAAGGAGTTTCCCCAAAATTTATTTTCAAGCTGCAAAAAGGGGGCTTTAGTCATCAACGAAATTTTTAGATTTATCTAAAACTCAATTCGGGTGTGAAATAGGGCACACTAATCAATGAGTCCTCCTGACTCATGATTAGCTCACTCCATCCTGCAGTTCAACCCTATTTCTTCCTTCATTTCGTTAAGATTCATTGACTAAAAATTTCAATATTCCTGCATCTCCCCTTTTTGCAGCAGTATATAAAAAATGGGGAAAGTCTATTTAATTGACAAAGAAAATCTCTGACTATATAATAAATGAAAATGATTGCTGACAAAAAACTTTCTTAAATAATATATTTTACTGCTTCAGGAAGGTAATGATATCTATGTCAAAAGAACATAAAAGCTATTTATACATATTATCAGCAGCTATTTTATGGGGAACAACCGGCACTGTCCTTTATTTTGCACCACTTGACACTTCACCCTTTTCTGTCGGTATAATGCGCATTACAGCTGGAACTTTCTTTTTTATAATAATAAATTTTTTAAATAAAAACAGCAGCAATTTTACAGTTCTTTCATCCAGGAAAAATATCCTTCTGGCTGGTCTATCTCTTGCCTTCTATCAGCCTTTTTTCTTTTTTGCTGTAAAAAAATCCGGAGTGGCTGTAGGCACAGCTGTCAGCATAACAAGTGCACCTGTATTTGCAGGGCTTATTAAACTAATATTTGTTAAAAAAACTCCAGAAAAAAAATGGTTTGCTGCTACACTGCTTTCAATTATTGGCTGTCTGCTTCTTTTTTCAAATAGTGAAATTAATATTAATCTCAGTGGAATTTTACTCGCTCTAGGAGCAGGTTTATCATATTCACTGTTTTCACTTTTTAATAAAAAACAGTCAGGCAATAATAGCCCTTTAACATCTATCAGCTATATTTTTCTGACTGCTTCACTGCTTTACCTGCCCCTATTTTTTATATTTGACTTCAGCTGGGCTTACAGCAGCAGTGGTCTGCCAATCGTTTTATTCCTTGGATTAATAACAGCATCTCTGCCTTTTTTCCTTTATACAAAAGGACTGGAATATTCTTCTGCAGAAACAAGTGTTACTTTAACAATTGCAGAGCCTCTTACAGCAACTCTGCTGGGAGTGTTTCTTCTCAAAGAAAAATTAAACCTGCTGACAGGACTGGGGCTTTTCCTGCTGTTATTGGGTTTTATGATTATTTTTATTAATAAAGATAGTTTGAAGAGATATTTTCATATTTAATTATAGATTGTAACACAAAAACATTAAGCATATTCAATCTAAACTAAGCTTTTAAATCTAAAAATTAGTTCTCAACAACAAAAAAATTGAATATCACAGA
>NZ_QPJN01000007.1:0-83955 GCF_003338615.1 Halanaerobium sp. DL-01 | reverse complement strand
TCTGTGATATTCAATTTTTTTGTTGTTGAGAACTAATTTTTAGATTTAAAAGCTTAGTTTAGATTGAATATGCTTAATGTTTTTGTGTTACAATCATATAATAAAAATATAAAAATAAATAGAGGTGAATTTAATGTCTTTTCTCTCACTTTATAGAAAATACAGGCCGACCAAATTTAAAGACTTAATTGGACAGGACCATGTGGTAAAAACATTAAAAAATGCAATAAAGAATGATAGAGTTGCCCATGCATATCTTTTTGCAGGTCCTCGTGGTACAGGGAAAACTTCCACTGCAAAGGTATTTGCCAGAGCATTAAACTGTGCCCAGCCTGCAGAGGATTTTGAGCCCTGTGGAGAATGCAATTCTTGTCAGAGAATAGAAAAAGGGAATTCACTTGATGTTATAGAAATTGATGCAGCTTCAAACAGAGGTATTGATGAAATAAGGGATCTGAGAGAAAAGGTTAAATTTTATCCAGGTGAGGGGAAATATAAAGTATATATTATTGATGAGGTACATATGCTCACCAAAGGAGCTTTTAATGCATTATTAAAAACACTGGAAGAACCTCCAGAAAGTGTTGTTTTTATACTGGCAACAACAGAACCACATAAAGTTATTACAACAATTATGTCGAGATGTCAGCGCTTCGATTTTTCGCTTTTATCACTTTCGGATATTAAAAAGAGGCTAAAATTTATCTGTCAGCAGGAAGAATTTTCAGTTGAAGCTGAAACGCTGGATATTCTTGCCAGAAATGCTCGAGGGGGCATGAGAGATGGGATTAGTCTGCTTGATCAGGCTATTTCTTTTACTGATGGTAAATTAACTGCAGATGGTGTAGCTAAAATGTTGGGCAGAGTGGAAAAAAAAGAACTGAAAAAATTTCTGGATGCAGTTAGTTTAAAGCACAGTGATCAGGCCTTAAAATTGGTTTCTAAAATTATCGCTATGGGGCTGGGTATAGAAAGATTTTCAGAAGAATTAATAGAATATTGTCGCGAACTTCTGCTTATTAAGGAATGTGGAGTTGAATCCGGAATACTGGAGTATTCCAAAAGCTATTTAAATGATCTTTCAGAAGAAGCCTCACAGTTGAGCAGCAGACAGTTAACTGAAATAATAGATCTTTTTTCGGAATTGAATCAGAAGTTAAAATACAGTAATCAGCCTAAACTTCAGCTGGAAATTGCAGTTATTAAATTGTGCAGCAGCGATAATAATGATCCTTTAATGCTTGCTGAAAGGATTGAAGAACTTGAATTTCAGCTTTCTCATTTAAAAAACTCTTTAGCTGCATCTTCTTCAGATAAGACAGAGGAATTAAAGAAGACAAAAGATGATGTTAATAAGCCACACCATATTAATAAAACCGTTAAGAATGTAGATAAAAAGATTAATTCAGCCGATGATAAAGATTTTGCAGATAAAGATGAGGTAAATGATGGAGCTTCAGAAAGGAATATTGAAGAGGCTGCACCCCAAAAACAGAAGAAAAATACTGATTTAAAACTGGATGATATTAAAAAAATATGGGGGAAAGTGCTCAATAATATAAGAAAAACTGATATATCAGTTCAGGCCCTTCTGAGGGAAGGAACGCCTGTTAAGGTAAATGGTAAAACAATTACAGTGGCTTTTCCTGAAGGAAAGAAATTTCATTACAAGGGAGCACTGTCCAATAGTTCAATGATCAATAAAGTTGTCAGGAATGTACTGGGCCAGCCGGTAGAAGTTGAATTCTTAATTTACAGCAGTGCTTCAGAAAAAAATAATCTTAAAAAAAAAATAAGTGATAATACTGATAATAATGATAGGAAAGAGAAAAAAGTAGAAAAAGAAAAAAAATATAATGAAGAAAACACTTTTGAAGATTTAAAAAAATTAGCAGATTTATTTGAAGGTGAAATTATAAGTGTAGACAAAAACATTCTGGAAAAAAGAGGAGGAGATTAAAATGAAGATGAATAATTTGATGAAGCAGGCACAGAAAATGCAGGCCAAAATGGCAAAAATGCAGGAAGAACTGGAAGAAAAGACAATAGAAACCACTGCAGGTGGTGGAGTTGTTAAAGTTGTTGTTAATGGTAAACAGGAGGTAGTAGATCTGCAGATCGATGAAGATGCAGTTGATCCTGAAGATGTAGAAATGCTGGAAGATCTTATTTTGGCAGCAGTTAATGAAGGTATGCGCAAAGTACAGGACATGGTAAATGAAGAAATGGGTAAAATTACCGGTGGAATGAATATTCCAGGGATGTTTTAATGGATCCATATCCAAGACCAATGGGTAAACTTATTGGTGAATTGAGTAAATTACCCGGTATTGGGCCTAAAACTGCTCGCAGACTATCATTTTATATTCTGGAACGCAGCAAAAATGAAGTAAAGGAGCTCGCGGATGCTCTATTGGAGGCTCGCGAAAAAATTAATTACTGTTCTGTATGCAATCATTTAACTGAAAATGATAAATGTTCATTCTGCAGTTCAGAAAGTAGAGATCAATCTATGATATGTGTTGTCGAAAGTCCCCGTGATATAGTGGTTATGGAGAAAACTGGAGAATATAATGGACTTTACCATGTGCTGCATGGAGCTATTTCTCCCATGGATGGAATTGGTCCTGATGAAATAAAAATTCGCAGTTTGATTCCCAGACTGGAAAACGGAGTTGAAGAAGTAATAATTGCAACAGATCCCAATGCTGAGGGAGATGCAACAGCGATGTATCTGGCAAAACTTATAAAACCACTTGGAGTTAAAGTTACCAGAATTGCTCATGGTGTACCGGTGGGTGGAGACCTGGAATATGCTGATGAAGTAACACTTTCGAAAGCACTGGAAGGACGCCGTGAATTATAAATTAAAATTTGCTAATAATAAAACCCTGTCCAGAGAATTTCTTTCTAAAGACAGGGTTTTATTAATTTTATGAATATCTTTTGAATTATTTTAATGGAAATTGTAGATATTGTAAATTTCCATTAACCAAGCTGGATGTTACAGTTCAATTAGCTCATAATCTCTGCTTCCCAGACCAATTTCTTCTGCATATTCTATCTGTCTTAAACCACCATCAGTACTGGGATGTACATGTTTGAATTTATTTTCTCCAGGCTTAATATCTTTATCAACAAGCATTCCAAAACATTTTTCTTCTTTATTAACCAGGTCCAGAGAAGCCTGTTCCAAAGCAACAGGATCTTTAGAAGCTAAAATACCTATATCGCGAACTATTGGTCGGTCATTCCATCCTGAACAGTCACAGTCTGGAGAAACATTTGTAATGAAATTTATATATGCTGTTTTATCTTTTTTCTCTTTTACAATTCCATATGTGAATTCTACCAGTCTTTCTTCCACTCCTTCACTTGTTGCTTCCCATTCTATTGTAATTGCTTCTGTTGGGCAAGTTACAACACATTCTCCACAGCCAATACATATATCATGATTAATAAAGCTTTTTTCTTCATTAATTGTAATACAATCTTCCGGACAGTATTTTACACACTGTTTGCATTTAATACAGTGTTCTTCTTCAATTTCTGGTAAAACTGCCGAATGCATCATCTGTTTTCCTGCACGGCTGCCCAGTCCCATTCCTATATTTTTAAATGTTCCGCCAAAACCGGTCAGCTGATGTCCCTTAAAGTGGGCCAGACTTATCAAGGAATCAGCATGCATTACTTCAGAACCAACTTTTATGTTTTTGAAGTGCTTTAGATTCACTTCAACTTCCATAGTATTCTTGCCTTTTAAACCATCAGCAATAATTATTGGAGCCTGAATAGATGCATAACCAAATCCATTGGCTATGGCACTGTTGAGGTGATCAACAGAATTGGCCCTTCCACCTACATAAAGTGTATTTGCATCTGTTAAAAAAGGTTTGCCGCCCATTTTTTTATATCACTTACCAGCTGTCTGGTAAAAACAGGTCTTATAAAAGCAGTATTTCCGGGTTCTCCAAAGTGTTGTTTAACAGCCACCAGATCATCTTTATCTATAAATTCATTGAATCCAGCCTTATAAAATAATTTGCTCAACTTTTTAACAAGACTTTCACTGTTGGTTGTTGACTTCATGTCAGCTATATATACTTTTGATGACATAATATTCCTCCTTGTTGAATTATTTAATGTATTAAAACTTATTTTTAATTATATGATAAATTTCAGGATATAACAAGTTATGAATGTCAAATAATATTTTACACTTTTCGCTCATTAAGATTTTACACCTAAGATTTTCCCCTTTTCTGCAGTTCTAAAAATAATTTTGGGGAAACTTTATTATTTCACTGCTGCTGATAAATTTTCTGCATAGACTTTCCCCATTTTTTATATACTGCTGCAAAAAAGGGAGATGCAGGAATATTGAAATTTTTAGTCAATGAATCTTAACGAAATGAAGGAAGAAATAGGGTTGAACTGCAGGATGGAGTGAGCTAATCATGAGTCAGGAGGACTCATTGATTAGTGTGCCCTATTTCACACCCGAATTGAGTTTTAGATAAATCTAAAAATTTCGTTGATGACTAAAGCCCCCTTTTTGCAGCTTGAAAATAAATTTTGGGGAAACTCCTATTTTCTGCAGCTTGACATTGTGCTCAGGCTTTGTTAAAATACCTTAAATATATGCGAATCTAATACCTTAAAAAGTCATTAAATTGCAGTGGAAATTTTATAAAATATTTTAAAATTTAAATAGGAGGCGGAAAAATGGATAAAATTGTTAAAGAAGGATTAACTTTTGATGATATTTTGTTAATTCCTGCCAGATCTGATGTTGTGCCTAAAGAAGTTGAAACCAGAACAAAGCTGACAGATGAAATTAGTTTAAATATTCCAATCATTAGTGCTGGTATGGATACAGTTACAGAGGGTGATATGGCAATTGCTATGGCAAGAGAAGGTGGACTTGGTATTATCCATAAAAATATGTCCATCAGACAGCAGGCATCTGAAGTAGATAAAGTTAAGAGATCTGAAAGTGGAGTTATTGTTGATCCGTTTTACCTTCAGCCAGATGCCACCATCAATGAAGCTGAAGCACTGATGTCAAAATATCATATTTCTGGAGTTCCAATTGTAAATGAAGAAAAAATTCTTGTTGGAATCCTTACCAATAGAGACCTCCGCTTTGTTCAAAATTATGACCGTCCAATTTCAGAAGTTATGACAGATGAAGGGCTCGTAACAGCTCCTGTTGGAACTACACTTGATGATGCAAAAGATGCCCTGCAGAAGCATAAAATAGAAAAATTGCCCATTGTAGATGATAATGGTATTTTGCGGGGACTTATTACAATTAAAGATATAGAAAAAGCAAGACAGTTTCCATATGCTTCTAAAGACAAACAGGGAAGGCTTCTTGCAGGTGCAGCAGTTGGAACAGGAACAGATACAATGGAAAGAGTTAAAGCACTTTATGAAGCTGATGTAGATATCCTGGTTGTTGATACTGCTCATGGACATTCACTGGGAGTTATTGAAATAGTAAAGAAAATAAAAAGTGAATTTCCGGATCTTCCCATTATAGCTGGAAATGTAGCTACAGCAGAAGCAACTGAAGAATTAATAAAGGCTGGTGCAGACGTGGTTAAAGTGGGTATTGGACCCGGTTCTATCTGTACCACAAGAGTTGTTGCAGGTGTGGGAGTACCCCAGATAACCGCAATTTATGATTCAGCTAAAAAGGCTGCTGAATACGGAAAAACAGTTATAGCTGATGGTGGTATTAAATATTCCGGTGATATAGTAAAAGCACTTGCAGCTGGAGCACACACTGTAATGATTGGAAGTTTACTTGCCGGTACAGAAGAAAGTCCTGGTGAACTGGAAATTTACAAGGGTAGAAGCTATAAAGTTTACAGAGGAATGGGATCTGTTGGTGCTATGAAACAGGGAAGTAAGGATCGGTATTTTCAGGAAGATCAAGAAGAACCGGAAAAATTTGTTCCAGAAGGAATAGAGGGGCGTGTTCCCTATAAAGGTACACTATATGAAACTATCTATCAGCTGGTAGGTGGATTAAAATCAGGAATGGGATACTGTGGGACAAAAAATATAGAAGATCTGCGTGAAAATGGACAGTTTATAAGGATTTCTCCTGCCGGACTAAGAGAAAGCCATCCACATGATATAACAATAACCAAAGAGGCGCCCAACTACAGTGTGGATTAGCTGTTGCCGGTTTTACAGACAAAATTATAAAAAAGTAATAATATAAGCTGTGAATTAAATAAATAATAGTCCATAACAGGAGGGCTTATCATGTCTGAAGAAAATAGAAAAGAAGAAAAATTAATCATTATTGGAGGGGGGCCGGCCGGGCTTTCTGCAGCAATTTACGCTGCCCGTGGAGGTCTTGACCCTTTAGTAATAAACGGACCTGAGCCAGGTGGTCAGATTACAACTACTTCAGAATTAGAAAATTATCCAGGTTTTCCCGGCGGTATTGGTGGATTTGAATTGATGCAGAAGATAACAGAACAGGCAGAGAGTTTTGATGCACGTCTAGTTTATGAAATTGTAGAATCTGTCAATTTTTCTGGTGACAGCTATATTATAAAAACTGATATGGAAGAATATATTGCTGAATCTGTAATAATTGCCACCGGTGCAGAACCGCGTCAGCTGGGTTTAGAAAAAGAAGATAAATTCCGTGGTAATGGAATTTCCTACTGTGCTACCTGTGATGCGGCATTTTTTAGAGATCAGGATATTGCCATTGTCGGCGGTGGAGATACTGCTTTATGGGAAGCAACATTTCTAACTAAGTTTGCCAGTAAAGTATATGTACTGCACAGGAGAGATAAGTTTAGAGGAACAAAAATACTTGGTGATAGAGTAAAGAATAACGAAAAAATAGAAGTTCTCTGGAATACAGAAGTAAAAGAACTTCTAGGGGAAAATAAACTGCAGGGAATTAAAATTTTTAATAACAAAAATAGAGAAGAAAAAGATCTGGGAGTTTCCGGACTGTTTATAGCAGTTGGTCATACACCAAGGACCAAACTTTTTAAAGATATAATCAAACTGGATGAGCAGGGATATATTATTACAGATGAAAAACAGCAGACCAGTATTAAAGGTGTCTATGCTGCTGGTGATGTTCAGGATCCTGAATACAGGCAGGTTATTATTGCTGCTGCTTCTGGAGCAAAAGCAGCAATTCAGGCTGGCAAGTATTTAGACAATAAAAATTAAAAATTGATCATTGAAATATATTACCCTCAAGGTAATTTAAGCTGCCTTAATTTTCCTGTTGTATTAGAGAATACAGGAATATAGGGCAGCTTTTCGTATATTGCAAAAAAAAGATGATTATTATATAATGAGACAAATAGAATAAAGTAAGGAGAGGAGCTGGACTCTTTGGCTCAAGGATATTTTATAACATTTGAAGGAATAGAAGGATCCGGAAAAACTACACAGATTAAACTGCTGTATAAATTTCTCACAGAAAAGGGAAGAGAAGTAGAATATACCAGGGAACCTGGTGGAACAGAAATTGGCAGAAAAATAAGAGAAATCCTGCTTGATCCCCACTATGATATTATGGATTATAAAGCAGAAATACTTTTATATGCAGCTGATAGAGCACAGGATATGAAAGAAAATATTATTCCAGCTTTAAAAGAAGGTAAAATAATACTTTCAGATAGATTTGTTGATTCCAATTTAGCCTATCAGGCTTATGGCAGGGGCTTGGACTATAAAACAGTTTATTCTATCAATAAATGGGTTGTAGATCCGTACTGGCCTGATCTCACTTTTATCCTGGATATAGAAATCAAACAGGGACTTATGAGAGCTCGTTCAATTAGTAATGATCAGACAGGAGATCGCCTGGAAAGAGAAGGAGATTATTTTCATCAGCGTGTTAGAAAAGGTTATCTCAAGATGGCAGAAGAAGATAGATTTGTAGTAGTTGATGCTGGTGGAGAAACGGAAAATGTACATGCTCAGATTAAAAAAATTATTTCCAGGAGGTTATTATAATGGAAAAAAAAGCTAACATGGCTAAAACGGTCAAGATGATAATAGCAGTAGTACATGATCATGATGCAGCCGATCTTTTAGAGGCACTAACTACAGAAGGTTTTCAGGCCACCAAAATGGCTTCTACAGGTGGTTTTTTAAGAGAAGGAAATACAACTTTTATGATAGGTTCTGATGAAGAACATATAGATAAAGTAATAGAGATAATTAGAGAAAACTGCAAATCACGCAAAAAAACTGTAGCACCTATGTCACCTGTTGCCAATTCTCTTGAGGGCTATTATTCCTTCCCTATGGAGGTCGAAATTGGAGGAGCAACAATATTTATTATCAATGTTGAAAAATTTATCAAAGTTTAAATAAAAAAGGAGTAATTCAAAAATGAGTTTTTCTTCGGTAAGTGGTCAGGATAAAGCTGTAGAAATATTGAAAGATGAAATTAAAAATGGACGTATCAGCCATGCATATCTGTTTTCTGGACAGGGTGGGCTGGGAAAAAAGAAGCTGGCGCTGGAATTTGCCAAAGCAGTTTTCTGCAGCAATAAAAAACTGGACAGCTGTGACAGCTGTATAAGCTGCCGCAAAGTTGATCACAGTAATCATCCGGATTTAAAGACTATAGTTAAAGCTGAAGATAAATCTGCAATATCAATAGATCAGATTAGAGAATTGAAAAAGGAAATAACATATAAACCATATGAAAGTGATAGAAAAATATATATTATTGAAGATGCTGACTTAATGACTAAAGAGGCAGCAAACAGCCTGCTTAAGACACTGGAAGAACCTCCTGAATTTGCTACTATAATACTCCTTGTTGAAGATGAAGGAAAACTCCTACCGACAATAGTATCACGCTGTCAGAAAGTGAAATTAACTGATGTTTCAGCTGAACTGATAAAAGATATTTTATTAAAAAAAGATCTGCCACAGGATAAGGCGGAAATATTATCCTATCTTGCAGAAGGAAGTCCGGGTAGAGCTGTTAAATTTGCAGAAAATGAGTCTTTTTTTGAAAAAAGAAAAAGTATATATAATTTTATAGCAGCTATTGATAAAAAAACTACTGTGGAAATATTTTCTGCGGCAGATCAATTTAATAAATTAATTAATAATGATTTTCCTTTCTTTTATTTGCTATCAAACTGGTATCGCGATATAATTATGTTCAAACAGAATTATGAGCAGGGAGTCAAAAACATTGACTATCTTGACTTAATAAAGAAGAGTACTGATAAATACACAGAAAAAAATATTATGGATAAACTTGAATATATTGAACTTGCTAAAAAATATATTGACAGCAATGTACGCAAGGATTTAGCTTTGGAAGTATTGCTTTTTAAACTGCGCCAATTAGAGCAAAAGTAGATATAAAAATAAATTGAGGTGTGTAATTGAATGTATACTGTAGTAGGAGTTAGCTTCAAAAAAACCGGCAAGATCTATTATTTTGATCCTGGTAATATAGAACTTGAAGCCGGTGATTTTGTTATTGTAGAAACAGCAAGAGGAATTGAATATGGTAAAGTTGTTGTAGGAAAAAAAGAAGTGACTGAAGAAGAGATAGTTGCTCCTTTAAAAGATGTCATGCGGAAAGCAACTTTAAAAGATAAAGAAAAACATGAGGAAAACCAGCGTTTAGAAAAAGAGGCTTATGATATCTGCCTTAAAAAGATAGATAAACACGGGCTTCCTATGAAGCTGATAGATGTTGAGTACACTTTTGATCACAATAAAATAATATTTTATTTTACAGCTGATGGAAGAGTTGATTTTAGAGAACTTGTTAAGGATTTAGCTCGTGTGTTTAAAACACGAATTGAGCTGCGCCAGATTGGTGTTCGAGATGAGGCAAAAATGGTGGGTGGACTGGGACCATGTGGTCGTCCAATTTGTTGTGCTACTTTTTTGAGAGATTTTCAGCCAATTTCAATTAAAATGGCCAAAAAACAGGACCTTTCACTTAATCCTGCTAAAATATCAGGACTATGTGGCAGACTTATGTGCTGTCTGGAATATGAGTCAAAAACATATAAAAAACTCAAAGAAATAATGCCCAAAGTTGGAGAAACTGTAGATTTAGAAATCGGTGAAGGGGAAATTGTGGACCGCAATCTTGTCAAGAAAACAATTAAAGTTGATATAGGTGGAGAAGATTATATAGAAGTTGAGGTTGAAGATTTGGATGAATACGATTTTGACTGAAAGGAAGGGAAAACTGATGGATCAAGAAGTTCTCAGTGCCCTTGCCCACTTCCAGGAGCAGATAGAAGCCCTTTCTCTTAGATTTCACAAATTAAAAGATATAACTTATCAGCTTTATCAGGAAAATGAAGAACTGCGTACAGAAAATGATGAATTAAAGAATCTCATCTTCAAATATGAAGCTGAAGATGAAATACCGGCTGAAAGGCAGGGCTATATAAACTTAATTCATATTTATGATGAAGGGTATCATGTCTGTCCGCTCAGTTTTGGAGAAAAAAGAAAGGGAAACTGTCTTTTCTGCCTTAATCTGCTGGAAAATCAGGGTAAGGAGAAATAAAGCGATGGAAGAGACTCACTATTTGATTGAAAATGAGCTAAAAATTATTCAAAATGATAAATATTTTAAGTTTGGAACTGATTCAGTATTACTGGCAAATTTTGCTGAGTTTAGACCTGGTGATAAAGTAGTGGATCTGGGAACCGGATCAGGTGTAATACCTCTGCTTCTGGCATACAAAAACAGTGGAATAAAAGTCAGTGGTGTGGAAATTCAGTCACCACTGGTTGAGCTGGCCCGCCGAAATGTGGAGATTAACAATCTTAAGGAGCGTGTGAATATAATAGAAGCAGATTTGTGTTCACTTGAAGATGTTTTTGCTGCCGGTTCTGCAGATGCTGTAATTTCCAATCCGCCCTATTTACCAGTTCAATCTGGAGAAACAAAAGAGAATAAATTTATAGCAGCTGCCAGACATGAAATTCATGCAGACATAAAAGATGTGATAAAAGCTGCATCGCGTGTAATTAAATTTGGTGGGAATTTTTACCTTGTTTATAGAAGCTGGCGGCTGACTGAAGTTATAGAGCTTTTGAGCCGATATAATTTTCAGGCAAAGAAAATGCGATTTGTGCATTCTCGGCCTCAAAAAGAGTCTGATATATTTTTAATGAAGGCTAAAAAGGGAGCTAGCCCTGGTTTACGTGTTGATCCTGCTTTATTTATATACAAAGAAAAGAGTAATCTTTATACTGATGAGGTAAAAGAAATTTATGGAGAGGACTGTTAGTTTGGAAAAAGGAAAGTTATTTATCTGTGGTACTCCGATGGGTAATCTGGAAGATATATCTAAAAGAGTATTAAAAACTTTAAAAAAAGCTGATATAATTGCGGCAGAAGATACAAGACGAACCGGACAGCTTTTGAATTATTTTGACATAAAAAATAGGATGATCAGTTATCATGAACACAATGAAAAAAGGAGAGCAGAAGAAATACTGGGAAGACTTCAGAGTGGGGAAAATATAGCTCTAGTAAGTGATGCCGGTATGCCGGGCATATCTGATCCCGGCCAGATAATTACTAAAATGGCAGTTAAAAATGGAATTGAAGTAATTCCTGTGCCTGGTCCAACTGCTTTCGTTTCTGCACTGGTTGTTTCTGGTTTTGATTTGAGCAGATTTGTTTTTCTTGGTTTTATCCCGAGGTCAACTAAAGAGAGAGATGGGTTTATTGATGAAATATCGCTGGAAGAAAAAACAGCTGTATTTTACGAATCTCCTTACAGACTTTTATCTACTCTGAAAGAATTTGCTGATTACAGTTCAGAGCTTGCCGAAAGAGATATAATGGTTGCAAGAGAGCTGAGCAAAATTCATGAAGAAAAAATTTATGGTAATACAATAGAAATAATTGAAAAATTAAATAGCAGAGAAATAAAGGGTGAGGTAGTAGTGGTGGTTTCCGGCAGAAAAAAAATAAAAGAAGAGGAAGAAGGGTGGGAAAATCTTAGTATACTGGAGCATATAAAACTTTTAATGAATAATGGATTTAGCAAAAAAGAAGCAATAAAAAAAGTCGCCGATTTACGGGATTTACCAAAAAGCGAAGTTTACAGAGTTGCGGTGGCTATTAAAATAGATAAGCAGTAAAATATTATAAGTGGGAGAT
This sequence comes from Halanaerobium sp. DL-01, assembly GCF_003338615.1. NCBI lineage: Bacteria > Bacillati > Bacillota > Clostridia > Halanaerobiales > Halanaerobiaceae > Halanaerobium > Halanaerobium sp. DL-01. The sequence continues at coordinate 71,786 of NZ_QPJN01000007.1, read as the reverse complement.
GATCAGATTTGAGTAAAGAAACATATTATGTAACCACCCCAATTTATTATCCGAGTGACAAATTACATATAGGTCATGCATATACAACAGTAGCGGCAGATACAATAGCACGCTTTAAGAAGATGCAGGGTTATGATACCATGTTTTTAACTGGTTCTGATGAGCACGGACAGAAGATTGAACGTAAAGCCAAAGAGTCAGGTAAAGATACAAAACAGTATGTGGATGAGATAGTAGCCACTTTTAAAAATTTATGGGAAAAATTAGATATAGACTATGATTATTTTATCAGAACAACTGAAAAAAGACATGAAAAGGTAGTCCAGAAGATATTTAAACAGCTTTATGATAAAGGTGATATTTATAAAGATAAATATAAGGGATGGTACTGTACACCATGTGAGGCATTCTGGGCAGAAAGGCAGCTTGAAGAAAAAAATGGAGAAAAAGTCTGTCCTGACTGCCACCGTCCTGTGGAATGGGTGGAAGAAGAGAGCTATTTTTTCAAAATGAGTAAATATGCCGATAAACTTTTAGCTCACATTAAAGAAAACCCGGACTTTATTCAGCCTGAAAGCAGGAAAAATGAGATGATTAATTTTATTGAACAGGGGCTGGATGACTTAAGTGTATCTCGTACAACATTTGACTGGGGGATCCCTGTCCCCATTGATGAAGATCATGTAATTTATGTCTGGATTGATGCACTCAGCAACTATATAACTGCAATTGGATATAAAACTGATCCCGAAACATTTGAACATTACTGGCCTGCAGACCTTCATATTGTCGGCAAGGATATACTTCGTTTTCATACAATTATCTGGCCGATAATTTTAATGGCATTGGATCTGGAACTTCCCAAACAAGTTTTTGGCCATGGATGGCTTTTAACCAAATCAGGAAAAATGTCCAAATCAAGGGGAAATGTTGTTGATCCAGTTGTACTGATTGATGATTTCGGCAGAGATGCGATTAGATATTATTTATTAAGAGAAGTTGCTTTTGGTTCAGATGGAATTTATTCGACAGAAGCTTTGATTCAGAGGATAAATTCCGATCTGGCCAACGATTTAGGGAATTTGCTCAATAGAACTGTTGCCATGGTTGAAAAATATTTTGCTGGTATTATTCCGGAAGTAAAAACTGTAGAAGAAGTTGATAAAGATTTAATTGCAAAAGCAGAAAAGACTAAATCTATTGTTGAGGAAGAGATGGAAGAACTTCACTATACTGCAGCACTTGAAGAGCTGTGGAACTTTGTCCGCAGAACAAACAAATACATAGATCAGACTACTCCCTGGATCTTAGGGAAAGATGACGCCCAGAAAGACAGGCTGTCAACAGTGATATATAATCTGCTGGAATCACTGCGTATAACTGCGGTAATGTTAAAACCATTTCTGACAGAAACACCATATAAAATAGCAGAACAATTAGGCCATTTAAATGAAATTAAAACTGCTGTGTGGAAAGACGCTGTCTGGGGTGGCTTAATTCCGGGTAGAAAGGTTATCAACGGTGACCCTATTTTCCCAAGGATAGATATAGAAGAATATTTTGAGAAGGTTGAAGCAAGAACTGCAGTCAAAAAGGAAAAACAGGTAGATGACTTGGAGCTGGAGAATATAAAAGATAGAATTTCATTTAACGAATTTATGAAGACTGATATTAGAGTTGCGGAAATAGTGGAGGCAGAAAGAATAGAAGACAGTAATAAGCTTATTAAACTTAAAGTAGATATTGGATTGGAAGAAAGGCAGCTTGTTGCCGGTATTGCTAAACACTATTCTGCTGAAGATGTTGTCGGTAAAAAGATTTTGATAGTTGCCAATTTGGAACCTGCAGAGATATTTGGCGTCAAATCTGAAGGTATGATTTTGGCTGCATCTGATCCGGAAGGTAATATGGTTTTATCTACTGTTAGTGCAGATATTGCAAACGGCAGTCAGGTAAAATAAATTGAATATAAGGGCCGTCTAAAGCTGACGGCCTAATTTGATTTTGAGTTAAAAAAGGATTTTTGTAGTTTGTATAGTAATATTATAATATGGATTAGTTATTCACTTCACTATCAATAGGAGGAATTATCGGAGGAGGAATTACTGGTGAAAGAGAGAAATAATATACCTAAAGCAACTATAGAAAGACTTCCACTTTATTACAGATGTTTAGATAAACTTTCTACTTTTGAAGAAGTAGAGGTGGTTTCTTCTAAAGATCTGGGAGGGCGTCTTGGGATACCTTCCACACAGGTTAGGAAAGATCTTTCTTATTATGGAGAATTTGGCAGACGTGGAGTTGGCTACAATGTTCAGGAATTAAAAAGATCTGTTGGTAAGATATTGGGAGTTGATAAGCTCTGGCCGGCTGTTATAGTTGGTGCAGGTAATCTTGGGCGTGCACTTGTTAATTATGGCAGTTTTGAAATGATGGGTTTGGAAATAGTAGAAGTTTTTGATAATGATTTAAGCAAAATAGGAAACCAGATTAATGGTATTGAAGTTAAAAGTATTCAATCTATTAAAGAAACTCTGCAGGGGAGAGATATAAAATTAGGAATTATCTCTGTTCCTGCCGATTCTGCTCAGGAAGTAGCAGATGAAATGATAGCAGCAGGGATTAAGGCAATCTGGAATTTTGCACCCACCAGACTGTATATTCCTGAAAATATTGTTGTTCGTAATGAAGATCTTGCCGTTGGAATTGTAAGTTTAATCTATCATTTGAGCTGGCAGGAAGAAATGGATGTGTAAGAATTGAAAACTGAAGTAGCTGTCCTGGCTAGTGGAAGCAGTGGTAATGCAGTTTATATAAGTTCTGGAAAATATTCTGTGCTTATTGATGTGGGGCTGAGTGGAAGAGAAATTGAGAAGAGAATGAAGAAGTTGAATCTCAATCCAGAAAACCTTTCAGCTGTTCTGATAACTCATGAACATAATGACCATATTAAAGGAGCAGGAATTCTGTCACGACGCTATAATATTCCTATTTATGCTAATCAGGGAACGTGGGCAGAAGGAAAGCAAAAATTAGGTAAAATAAAAAATGAAAACTGCAATATTTTTTCCGAAGATTTTATGATTGGAGATCTTGCTTTTACACCTTACAGTATTTCTCATGATGCAGCTGACCCGGTAGGATATATATGTCAGGCTGATGGAAAGAAAATCGCAGTTGCGACAGATACAGGAGTGCTGACAGATGAAGCGGCAAAAAAGCTGAGCGGTTCAGATTTTCTCATTCTGGAGTCCAATCATGATTTGGAAATGCTTATGACAGGTAAATACCCCCATTATCTAAAAAATAGAATTAAAAGTGAGTTTGGACATCTTTCCAATGATGCTGCAGCAGATATTTTACCAGATTTGATCGGCAGCAACTTTCCAACAGTAGTACTTGCCCATTTGAGTCAGAAAAACAATAATCCTAAAATTGCATATATTACTGTTAATAACAATTTACAGAAATCTGGGCTAAAGGTTGGTAGAGATCTTAATTTAGAATGTGCTGTCCAGAACAAACCTACAGAATTGTTTGATCTTGACAAAAGGTATACAGCTGATGAATATTAATATTGTTGGAGTGGGAAGTGTAAAAGAAGATTATTTAAATTATGGGATTTCAGAATTCAAAAAAAGGCTGCAGCGGTTTTGTGACCTGAAGATTATTGAAGTAAAAAATGAAAATTTAGGGAGTAATCTTTCTGAAAAGGATTTAATAAATATACGCAAAAAGGAAGCTGCAAGAATTTTAGATAAAATACCTGAAAGAAGTTATGTATTTGCACTTGATGTAAGGGGGAAACCAATGACATCTAAAGGTTTTGCAAAATCACTGCACAATCTTCAACTTAGGGGCTGCAGCAGCTTTACCTTTATTATTGGAGGCGCTACCGGGTTGAGTAAAAATTTGCTGAATAAAGCTGATTACAGACTTTCGCTGTCACCCATGACATTTACACATCAGATGATAAGGCTAATTATACTGGAGCAGATTTATAGAGCATTTAAAATAAATAATAATGAACCATATCACCTATAAATTTACACATCTAAATAATTATATTTTTAAATTGTGGGGCATCTCTACAGCTGCTTCTATTTTATTAATTAGTGTTTAATAGATTTAATTTTTTAATTTACATGAACATGAACTTGTTTTCTGTAATATAATATTATAATTAATTAATGGGAGGTTTAATAAGTGAAAAAAATTTTTTCGGTTTTTATTTTAACTTTGTTTTTAATGCTTGTTTTAGCAGGTGGAATACAGGCTTCAGAGAGATATCTTTTTAGAAATGATCTAATAGATCTGGAGCTTTTGTATGTAGACGGAAAATTAATAATAAATAATGGTGATCAGGAGATAGCTCTGGATTCTGCAGTTTCTGCTTCAGGAGCTAAATACGAAAAAGATGACCTTATGTTCTGGTCTAAAGGAAATGATGGACTGCTGGAAATAAGGGGAAAACTGGTATCTTTTTCTGATGAAAAAATCTATGACTCCTGGCAAATAGCAGCAGAAAATGGAGTTGATTTTCGGGCAGTGGGTAATGAACCTGGATGGCATGTTGAGATTAGAGATGATGCAGAAGTGAAATTTGTAGGTGATTATGGAAAAACTGAGATCCAGGCTCGAGTTAATGATGTGTGGATTGGGCCGGCTGGAGATGACAAAATATATTATATAGATAGTCCTGCTGTAAAATTTCAGGTTATTCTGATTAAAAAACAGTATATAGATACCATGACTGGAGAAAAGCTTCCCTATCAGGTGAGAATTATATTCCCTAATGAAAGTTATACTGGTGGAGGTAGATTTCTATCATAGAATGAACAAAATGTCCTTCGAATTTCTTTATTACAGTAAGGTTAAATTTTGTTGATGTCGGAAATTATGAATGCATAAATTTTATCCACAATAAACCATCTGGTGTAATTTCCTGGACATTAAAGAAAATCCTCTAACTTTTTTAGTTAGAGGATTTTTCAGCAATAAATTATTTTATAGACTTTTCCCAAAATTATCTTTAGAGCTGCAAAAAAGAGGAAAGTCTTTATTATTTTTCATTGAAATTTAAAGTATAATTATTAACAGCAGAAAGAAAAATAGAAATAGTCTGCCGAATTGATTACTTTTTGTTTACAGCTTAAAGACTTATATTAACAGGTGTTTCATTTGTAAGATTATCACTTACAGGGCATCTTTCTTCTACGGCTTTAATCCATTTTTCTAGAGCTGCCTCATCTGCATCACAGTCAGGCTTTACAGTTGCATTTATTTCCTGATATCCTGCTCTTTTTTCTTCTGACTGGCCCATAAATTTAGCTGGATCCAGTTTCCCACTGATTTCAAACTCTATTCCTTTCATTTCAATACCCATTTCTTTTGCCACAAGATGTCCTACTACATTTAGACATCCACTCAAAGCAGCAAGGACATATTCTACTGGATTTGGTCCATCATTTGTGCCACCCTGATTTTTTGGTTCATCAACAATAATTTTAAAACCTGTTCTTGTTTCTGCTACAACTTTAGTTGAATTTTCACTTTTTGAAGTAACTGAAAATTTTGCTAATGGCATAAAAATTCGCCTCCTGTAATTTAAATTTATATATTATTTTATCTCAAATAATATATTCTATAATTCTTAAGAAAACCCTTTTTTATTTTAAGGTATTAGAATTAATATTTAGTTTTTTGTAAAACAACATTAATTATCATATAGAATTAAATTTACTGGTGTTTATTTAATACAGCTGTTAACCAGATAACTTAAGATTATGAACAAATATAGTATTATAAAAACAATATGTTTTTTTGCAAAAATTAAAATATGGTTTTCCCACAAAAAGATTATCTAAAAAATTCAAAAATGCTTAATGAAAAAGAAGAAAGGGGATATTTAAATGAAAATTAATGTTGACTGGCAGGGAGATATGGAGTTTTTGAGCAGTTTACCGTCCGGACACAGTATTACTCTGGATGCATCTCCAGATAGTGGAGGTCACAATAAAGGACCGCGGCCGATGGAAATGCTTTTAACAGGTCTGGGTGGATGTACTGGAATTGATATAGTTATGATTCTCGATAAAATGAAGCAGAAAATAGAATCTTTTTCGATGGATATTGATGGTGAAAGAGCAGCGGAGCCCCCAAAAAGATTTACCAAAATTCATATTACTTATAAGTTAAAAGGTAAAGATCTTGATGAAAAAAAAGTTGAAAGAGCCATTAAATTGTCAGAGGAAAAATATTGCTCAGCAAGAAGTTCTTTAAATGCCGAGATTACTTCAAGCTATGAAATAGAAAATATTTAACTTTCAACCCGGTTAAAACCGGGTTTTTATGTTGTTTGCTGGCATGAATATTGGCTTGATTAGTAAAAGCCTGATGCAGGGGGGGTAATAAGGGCAGTGCCAACCACTGGCTGAAGAGAGGGGTGTTCATTGTGGTGAAAAAATTAAAGCATAACAATTAAAGGAATGAACCGTCCTGTATCAAACGGTATGCTGTAGTTATGTGTGAGGTCAGGAAATAAACTAATTATTTCTCTCCTGCTCAATTTTTAAAAAAAATAAATATTCCTGCAGGAAATTATTAAATAACATTGAATATATATTATAAGAGTTAAGTTTCATTTAATAATTTTTATAATTTTACAATAATTCACAATTAATGTGAGGAGGAGAAAAGTTAGATGATAAATCTTAATATCAATGAGGAAAAGCTAAAAAAGGTGATAAAAAGGGCTAGAGAGAACAATATAATTCTGCCTACATTTGAACAGATGAAAAATCCCGAACTTATACCTAAAAAAATAAAAGAAAAATTAAAAAATATAGGTCTATGGGATATAAACAGCTACAATCTTTTTAGAATTACCTGGAAAAATGAGCCAGTAAAAGATGGTGGTCTTTATGATGGAGTTAATTATATAGAATTTCCCCCGGAATTAACTGGAGTAGAAAGCAGAATTTTTGCAATTGTTGGAAAATGGTTTCCTACAGGTGCACATAAAGTAGGGGCAACTTACGGCTGTTTAGCTCCACAGTTAGTTACCGGACAGTTTGATCCAACTTCCAGTAAGGCAGTCTGGCCTTCAACGGGAAATTACTGCCGTGGAGGAGCATATAATTCTCAGCTTTTAGCATGTGATTCTATAGCTATTTTACCTGAAGGCATGAGTAAAGAACGATTTGACTGGCTAAAAAAAGTTGCAGGAGAAGTAATACCGACTCCCGGTACAGAAAGTAATGTAAAAGAAATTTTCGATAAAGTCTGGGAACTAAGAAAAACAAGAGAAAATATTACTGTTTTTAATCAATTTGAAGAATTGGGCAACCACCTCTGGCATTATGAGGTTACAGGTTCTGCAATGGAAGAAGTAATAAACAATGAGATGGGTGAAGATGATAGATATTTTGGCTTTTTTGCAACAAGTGGTTCTGCTGGGACCTTAGGTGCTGGAGATTATCTAAAAGATGTATTCCCTACAAGTAAGCTTGCAGTTGGGGAAGCACTTCAGTGTCCGACAATTCTGAGCAATGGATTTGGTGCACATAGAATTGAAGGTATTGGAGATAAACACATACCATGGATTCATAATGTTAAGAATACAGATATGGCTGTTGCAGTAGATGATAATAGAACTATGGCACTTTTGAGATTATTTAACGAAAAAGCAGGTAGAGATTATTTAATAGAAAAGGGTATTCCAGAAGAATTCATTTCTAAACTTGAACTTTTAGGTATTTCTGGAATTGCAAATTTAGTTGGAGCTATAAAGATGGCAAAATATTATGAGCTTGATGCTAATGATATGTTGATTACTGTTTTAACAGATTCTCTAGAATTATATACATCCAGACTAGAAGAGATGAATGAAGAAATGGGAGAATATACAAGAGAAGATGCCATTAAAGATTATCATCAATACCTAAAAGGTATTAATACAGAAAATACTTTAGAGATGGGTTATCAGGAAAGAATGAGAGTCCACAATCTTAAATATTATACCTGGGTAGAACAGCAGGGCAAAAGTTCAGAAGAATTAAATGCTCAGTGGTATGATTATGATAATTACTGGGGCAAATTACACAAACAGGCTGCAGAAATTGATGAATTGATTAAAGAGTTTAATGATAGAACAGGGCTTTTAAAAGAATTATAAAATTAAATTTTATTATCTATAACTTATATTATATGAGGTGTAACCAATGAAGTATGTTGATAATCTTGTCTGTATAAACTGTGGAAAAACATATAAGGCAGACCCGGACCGATACATGTGTGATGATTGTGGAGAAGATGGTATTTTGGATGTTCAATATGATTATGAAATGATAAAAGCAGAGTGGAGTAAAAATGAATTGTCAAAAAACATAGATAAGAGAATATGGCGTTATGAACCACTACTTCCTATCGAGCCAGATACAGAAAAGCCAAAACTCAGTGTTGGTAATACTCCAATCTATAATGTTCCTGCTCTTGCTGAAGAGATTGGTATAGAAGAACTCATTATAAAAGATGATGGATTAAATCCAACAGGTTCACTGAAAGACAGAGCTTCAGCACTGGCAGTAGTTAAAGCTCAGGAAGCAGGAGTTAAAACGGTTTCCTGTTCATCAACAGGCAATGCAGCTTCTTCTCTTGCCGGCAATATTGCTTCAATGGGTGGAAGAATGAAAGCGGTTATTTTTGTTCCAGATAGAGCTCCAGGTGGAAAGCTTGTTCAATTATTAATTTATGGTGCTGAAGTTGTTTCAGTTAAAGGTTCATATGAAGAAACGTTTTATCTCTCTGATAAAGCAATAAAAAAATGGGGCTGGTATAACAGAAATGCAGCAATCAATCCCTATCTGGTTGAAGGTAAAAAAACAGTTTCTTTAGAATTAGCTGAACAGTTAAATTGGGATATGCCGGACTGGCTTATTTTTTCGGTTGGAGATGGATGCACTATAGCTGGGGCATATAAAGGACTTTACGATTTAAAGGAAATTGGTTTTATTGATAAAATACCTAGGCTGCTTGGTGTACAGGCAGAAGGATGTGCCCCCATAACAAAATCTTTTAAAACAGGTAACAAACTTGCAGTAGAAAAAGAAAATACCCTGGCAGATAGTATTGCTGTTGGGAAGCCCCGCAACTGGATTAAAGCAGTCAGTGCAGTTAAAGCTTCTAAAGGTGATATGATAAATGTAAGTGATGAAGATATTCTTGCGATGATGAGAACTGCTGGAAGGAAAACAGGTGTATTTGGAGAACCAGCAGGAGTTGCAGGACTGGCAGGTCTCAAAAAGGCAGTAAAAAACAATATTATAAAATCTAATGAGAGAGCTGCTGCTATTATAACTGGCAATGGGCTAAAAGATGTAGAAAATGGAAAAAAAGCTGCCGGTGCCCCTATTGTAGTAGATGCTGATATTAAGAAATTGGCTGAAATTTTTAAGCAAAATGGGGTGACAGTATGAAGTCAGAAAACAAAAGACTGGGACAAAAAATAAGAAAAAAGAGACTTGCAAGAGGTCTAAGTCTGGCTCAGCTGGCAGATATGATAAGCAAAACATCCAGTTATTTAAGTCAGGTTGAAAGAGGTCTTGCAGAACCCTCAATTACTGCTTTAAGAGAGATAGCTAAAGCACTTGACGTGCCAATATTCTACTTTCTGATAGAAGATGAAGTTCACAATTCTGTTGTAAAAAAGGAAGAAAGAAGAGTACTCAATTTTCCTGGTTCACACCTTACTTTTGAACTTCTGTCTCCAGACTTGAAGCGAGATATGGAGGTAATCGAAGCCAGACTTGAACCTGGGGCAGAAACTTCAGATGACCCGCTTTCTCATACTGGAGAAGAATGTACTGTAGTTATTCAGGGGAAAATGCATATAAAAATTGGTGATAAAGAATACGAACTAAACAGAGGAGACAGTATATATTATAAAGCAAGTCTTCCTCATAAAATAACCAGTGTAGGAGAAAATGATCTGGTATTTATCTCGGCCATAACTCCACCAAATTTTTAGAAATTATCGTCAGGAATGCAGATAAAAAAATGTTTTCTGTACATTTTTATTACAGGAAGTTAGAAAGATATTAATTAAATAATATTTAGGATATTTGGTCTATAATAGTTTCTTAAGCTCCGGTGTTTTGAATTTAGAGTAAATCAAATTTGGAGGTGCCTACAAAAATGGAATTTGCAGAAATACTTAAAAAAGCAGAAGAGTATAGAGATGATATCAGTTCTTTTCTGCGGGATATGATAAGACTTCCCAGTGAAAGCTGTGGAGAAGAAAAAGTTATTGAGCGTATAAAAGAAGAAATGGAGAAAGTGGGTTTTGATAAAGTAGAAATCGATCCGATGGGAAATGTACTTGGTTATATTGGCAGCGGCAGCCATGTAATAGCTATGGATGCACATATTGATACTGTCGGTGTAGGAGATAAATCTCTATGGGATTATGATCCATTTGAAGGTTATGAAGATGATGAAATAATTATTGGACGAGGGGCTAGTGACCAGGAAGGTGGAATGGCTTCTATGGTCTATGCCGGTAAAATCATTAAAGATTTAGGCCTTGAAGATGATTATACACTTGTAATTACAGGTACTGTTCAGGAAGAAGACTGTGATGGTTTATGCTGGCATTATATTTTGGAAGAAGATGGGATTAAACCAGAATTTGTTGTTATAACAGAGCCAAGTTCCTGCAATATATACAGGGGCCACAGAGGAAGAATGGAAATTAAAGTTACCACACATGGAGTTAGCTGTCATGGTTCTGCTCCCGAAAGAGGAGAAAATGCAATTTACAAAATGGCACCTATAATCAATGAACTTAAAGCTCTGCATCCAAACCTCACTCAACATGAATTTCTTGGAAAAGGTAGTTTAACTGTTTCGGAAATTTTCTTCAGCTCACCATCACGCTGTGCAGTAGCAGATGGATGCAGTATTTCTATTGACCGCAGGTTAACTGCTGGAGAAAGCTGGGAATTTGCACTGCAGCAGATCAAAAACCTCCCATCAGTTCAGGCAGCAGATGCAGAAGTTGAAATGTATACTTATGAAAGGCCTTCCTACACAGGTTTAGTCTATCCAATAGACTCTTATTTTCCGACCTGGTTAATAGAAGAAGATCATCCGGTGTGTCAGACTGCAGTTGATGCATATAAAAAATTATTTAATGAAGAGCCGCTTGTTGACAAATGGACTTTTTCTACAAATGGTGTCTCTATAATGGGTAGACATGGTATCCCCTGTATCGGTTTTGGTCCAGGACATGAAGATCAGGCACATGCACCTAATGAAAAAACATGGAAATCAGAGCTTGTAAAAGCTGCAGCTGTATATGCGGCGATTCCTGGAATTTATATTGATAAATATGCAGATAAAATGCCGGAAACAACAGAAAATCTTTTAGACTAGAATTGTAGAGTCGGTACCTGGTACAAAAACCCTTTTTTTGGACCAGGTACGAGAGACATATTTTGTACCCGGTACACAAAAATAATCCAAGGAGGAATTTATTGATGGAAACTCAATTAACTGGTAAAGACTTTATTACACTTCAGGAATGGACAAAAGACGAAATTGATACTCTACTGGATGTATCATTTGATTTGAAAAGAAAATTTGCGATGGGGGTACCTACTCCATATTTAACTGGCAAAACAGCATTTTTAATGTTTTTTGAACAGTCAACAAGAACCAGAAATTCAATGGAAGCAGGTATAGCTCAATTAGGTGGACACGGCAACTATCTTGATACAAGTACTATGCAGGTATCTCACGGTGAAGTGGCAAAAGATACAGGTATTATTCTTGGCAGCTATGGTCATGCAATAGCCTGCCGCAACTGTTTCTGGGAGATAGGTAATAAATATTTGCGCAGTCTGGCAAAATGGGCTAAAGTACCAGTAATGAATTTACAGTGTGACCTTTACCACCCAATGCAGGGTTTAGCTGATTTGATGACAATCGTCGAAAAGAAAAAAGATACAAGAAATTTAAAAGTTTCGGTGATCTGGGCTTATGCAACAAGCCATAAAAAACCTATTTCTGTTCCTTTAACCCAGGTACTGCTCTTTCCACGCTATGGTATGGATGTCACACTTGCCTATCCAGAAGGATATGAACTGCCGGAATGGGTAATTGAACAGGCAAAAGAAAATGCTAAAAAACATAATGGAACATTAACAATAACTCATAACCAGGAGCAGGCATACAAAGATGCTGATATAGTAATTCCTAAAAACTGGGGAAGCTGGGTTACAAATCAGGATGATGCTGTAATAGATGATCTGCTGGAAGCAAACAGGCACTGGAAGTGTACGGAAGAGATGATGGCTTTAGCTGATGAAGATGTTATGTATATGCATGCACTGCCTGCTGATAGAGGTAATGAAGTGGAAGATTCTGTAATAGATGGCCCGCACTCGATAGTTTATACAGAAGCAGAAAATAGACTACATACTGCAAAAGCGGTTATGACAGTAACAATGGGAGGCAAATAATTACAGTGGGTAAGAAATAGTAGATATGTTATTTTACTTTTAATATAAATTTATAAATTTAGTAAGTACTTTACTTTATTGAAAAGGTCGATAATAGAAGTAGGTCGACCTTTTTAATCCCGTTTAATCTGAATATTTAAAAAACTAGAGGGAGATGGTTAAATTTGCAGAATAATAAAGATATGAGTAAAGAGATAGTAGAAGAAGAAACCGTCTACAGATTAGAGGATAACCCACCACTTATTGAAACTCTTTTACTTGGACTTCAGCACATGCTGGCCATGTTTGTAGGAATTATAACACCTCCTTTAATTATTGCAGGTGTAGCAGGATTAAGCTCTGCAGAGACAGGTTTTTTTGTAAGTATGGCCCTTATGGTGTCAGGGGTTACAACATATATTCAGACAACCAAAATTGGGCCAGTGGGGTCAGGCCTTTTAGGTGTACATGGAACAAGTTTTACATTTGTACCAATGGCCATTTCTGCTGCCAATGCTGGTGGATTACCACTTGTTTTAGGTATGACACTTGCAACTTCTCCAGTTGAAATGATTTTAAGTAGATTTATCAAGCAGACAAAAAAATTATTTCCACCTGTAGTCACAGGAACAGTTGTTATGCTTATAGGATTGGGGCTTATGGAAGTAGGAATTACAGATTTTGGTGGTGGAGCAGGAGCAGAAAACTATGGAGCTGTTCAGAATTTACTTTTAGGTTCTTTTGTTTTAGTGATTATAATTATAGCAAATAGATTTGGAAAAGGTTTGATAAAAGTTGGAGCTGTAGCAATAGGTTTAATTGCAGGTTATATAGTTTCTATTCCACTGGGTCTGGTGGATTTAACACAGGTAGCTGAATCAGGCTGGATAACAATTCCAATGCCATTTAAATATGGAATGTCATTTAGCTGGGGTCATCTTCTTCCCTGGGTTATGGCCTATATAATAACAACAGTTGAATCTATTGGAGATTTGACTGCAGTTGCAGAGGTTTCAGGTGAACCAGTAGAAGGAGAAATTCATACTGAAAGGCTCAGCGGTGGGATTCTTGCAGATGGAGTAGGTAGTGCAATTGCTTCAATATTCAATTCTCTGCCTAATTCAACATTCAGTCAGAATATTGGAGTTATACAGATTACCAAAGTGGGAAGTAGAGTAGTTGGTGTTGCTGTAGCAGGAATTTTATTTTTACTTGGATTTATTCCTAAAATTGGTGCACTGGTAAGTGTTATGCCTTCTCCAGTTTTAGGTGGTGCAACAATTGCATTATTTGGTATGGTTGCAACATCAGGTATGAAAATAGTAATTCGAGGAGGACTGACAGATAGAAAAATATTTATTCTTTCTATTGCTTTAAGTTTCGGCCTTGGTGTAACCTTTAGACCTGATGTTGTGGCTCAGCTGCCAGAAGTTATCTCTACAGTTTTATCCTCTGGAATTACAGTGGGAGCAATAATTGCAATTGTCTTAAACTTACTGCTGCCTCAGAAGGATGAGGAAAGAATCTGCTAGCAGCTGGCAGGTGGAAAAAATTATACTAAAAATCTGTTAATTAAAAATATTTTGTTATATAATAAATAATAGAGAATTGAATATAGTAAATTTTTAATGTATGGACTTTTTCCATTTTAACATTTCTCTCAACTGTAATTGAGATAAATGCCTCGTCTTGAGGCAAAAATGGAGAAAGTTCTTCTGTTTAATAATGTGGATAAAAATTTAGATAAAGAAAAAAGTTTGAATTTGAAGAGAAATATTGAAAGTTTTGTTCAGGATTAACTTTGGAAATTATTTAATTATGGAGGTGCAGTAATGGCATTTGAGTATGTTAATAAAGGTGTAAAAAGAGTGGATGCATATGAAAAGGTCACAGGAAAAGCAAAGTTTGGTGCAGATTTAGAATTTGCAGACATGGTCTATGCTAAAGTATTGAGATCAGAATATCCACATGCGGAGATTAAAGCAATAGATGTTTCTAAAGCTGAGAAAATGCCGGGTGTTGAAGGAGTATATACAGCCGATGACATTCCCAATAATTTATTTGGCGTAATTGTTCAGGACCAGCAGGTGCTGGCAAAAGACAGGGTAGTACTTGCTGGTGATGGGGTTGCAATGGTGGCTGCAGAAACTGAAGAGCAGGCGGCAGAAGCATTAAAGAAGATTGAGGTTGAATATAAAGAACTTCCAGGGATTTTTGATCCAGTGGATGCAAGAGCAGAAGGTGTACAAAAATTACATGAGAACAAGGAAGATAATCAGGTAATACATCATCCATTAAGGAAAGGTGATGTAAAAAATGGTTTTGAAAAAGCTGATATAATTTTAGAAAGGGAATATAAAACACAGTTTATAGAACACAGCTATATAGAGCCAGAAGCCGTTGTTGCTGTTCCAGAAGATCAAAATCATCTTATTTCAATTTATGGTTCAATCCAGAACCCATATGCAACAAGGACTGCTGTTGCTGTAGTTTTAAATACTAATTTAAGTAAAGTTAGAGTTATACAGAATCATATTGGTGGATCTTTTGGTGGGAAAGATGAAGTAGTTTCTGCAATGGCTGCCAGAGCAGCAGTAATGGCACTTGATTTAAAAAAGCCGGTAAAGATGGTAAATAGCCGTGAAGAATCTATTACTGAAAGTTATAAACGTCACCCATATCAGCTTAAATATAAAGTTGGGGCAACAAAAGATGGTAAACTAACAGCGATGGAAATAGAAGCAGTTGCCGATAGTGGTGGATATGCATGTCAGACACCATTTGTAACCTGGCGTTCTGTGGTGCAGGCTACAGGACCATATGAGTTAGAAAATGTTAAAACTGATGTCTATGGATATTATACCAATAATCCCTATACAGGAGCAATGAGGGGTTATGGTTCTCCTCAGGTTATTTTTGCTCAGGAATCACTAATGGATGAACTTGCTAAAGAATTAGATATCAGCCCTTTAGAATTGAGATTAAAAAATATCTATCGACAAAATTCAATTACAGCCAGTGGGCAAAAGCTTGACACACATACAGTTAGTTTAGAAGAAGTAATAAAAAAAGCAGTGGAGAAATCAAATTATAAAGAAAAATATTTGGAATACAGTAAAGAACAGAAGGGTGATATAAAGAAAGGTATAGGTCTTGCAGTAAGTTTTAGAGGCTGCAGTCTTGGTGCTGAAGCTATTGATGCAGCAGCTTCTCTAATACAGATAAATAAAGATGGAAGTGTAGCGGTTTACAGTGGACTTGCCGAAAATGGGCAAGGATTAAAAACTATTTTTTCTCAGATAACAGCTGAAGTATTAGGAATAACAATGAAAAATATAGATTATATGGAAATTGATACCACCTTTACTCCTGACAGTGGTTCAACAGTTGCTTCAAGGGCAACTTTAGTAGGAGGAAATTCAATTAAAGATGCAGCACAAAAGTTGAGAGCCACAATAGATGCATTTTGTGCTGATAAATTTGATTTAGATTTAGATGATGTTGATATAAGAGAAGGATTTATCTATGATGGAAAAGGAAACCGCCTCGCCACATTTGAAGATATTGTGGGCGAAATGGGAAATCAGGGTATTATGCTATCAGCATATGGCTGGTACAAAGGGCCTGCAATTTCCTGGGATGAAGAAAAAGGAACTGGTAATCCCTATTTCACATATGTTTACGGCTGCCAGATTGCCGAAGTAGAAGTTGATACAGGAACAGGCGAGTTATCGGTAACAAATATGACAGCTGCACATGATGTAGGGAGAGCAATCAATCCGGCCAATGTTAAAGGCCAGGTATATGGTGGAGTAGTGATGGGTCTTGGCTATGGAATAATGGAAGAGGTTGAAGTTAATAAAGGAAAAATTAAAAATACCAATTTAGATGAATATCTGATTCCAACTATAAAAGATATGCCGGAGATAGAACCGATTATTGTAGAAAATCCGGATCCAGTTGGGCCATTTGGTGCAAAATCAATAGGAGAACCAACTCTGGAGTTGGGAAGTGCAGCAATTGCAAATGCGGTGGCTCAGGCATCAGGCAGGAGAATTAGATCACTGCCGCTTAATTTAGAAAGAGTTTTAATAGGTAGAGCTCTCCACAAAGGAGGTAAGTAATTGTGATAGATTATCAGTTTATTAAAGCAAATACGGCTGCAGAAGCACTTAAAATACTGGCAGATAAAAATAATGTTAAAATCATTGCTGGTGGCACCGATGTTCTGGTAGAACTGCACAAAGAAAGCAGAGACTTAGAAATGATTGACTATCTGCTGGATATCTCTGGAATAGAAGAATTAAAGGAGATAAAAATAGCTGAAGACAAAGTGGAAATTGGGAGTCTTGTTACACACAGCCGGCTTCTCAAAAATAAATTTTTTGCTGAAAATATTCCGTTTTTAACTGCGGCAGCTAAAGATATTGGGTCAACTCAGATCAGAAATAGAGGTACTGTAGGTGGAAATGTTTGTAATGCATCTCCTGCAGCCGATCTTTTTGCACCTCTGCTGGCACTTGAGTCAGAAGTAGTATTGAGATCACAAAAAGGGAAAAGAAATTTAAAAATAACAGATTTTATAAAAGGACCATATAAAACACATATTAGAAATGATGAACTGCTGGAAAAAGTTGTGTTTAAAATTCCAGCAGGAGAATATTACTGTAATTTTCAGAAGATAGGCCGCAGAAAAGCATTAAATATTTCTCGGTTATGTTTGGCTTTTCTGACTGTTATAGAAGATGGTGTAATAAAAAAAGCTCATTTAGTACCTGGAGCTGCTACACCATATCCTACTCCTTTTAAGAAAATTGATGATTATCTGGAAGGAAAGCTTCTGGCAGAGATAGATCCAGCTGAAACAGGAAAAATGGCAGCAGATGCAATGGTAGAAATAACAGGAGAAAGATGGTCAACACCATATAAAAGACCTGCCCTGAGTAAATTGGCGGAAAGAGCACTGAGCTGTGTTAAGGAGGAGGCTGGTTATGATGGATAAAGTAAATGTTGAACTAACTGTAAATGGGGAAAAATACGAAGTTGAGGTTACAGCTAAAGAACGGCTATTAGATACTTTAAGAAAACAGCTTAAACTGACCGGTACAAAGGAAGGGTGCAGTGTAGGAGAGTGTGGTGCCTGTACAGTTATAGTTGATGATAAAGCTGTTAATTCATGTATGGTTTTAACTGCTCAGGTGGATGGAAGTAAGATTATAACTGTGGAAGGGCTTGAGAGTAAAAGAGGATTACATCCTCTGCAGAAAGCTTTTATAGACAATCAGGCTGTACAGTGTGGATTCTGTACACCGGGTATGCTGATGTCAGCTCTTGCTCTGCTTAATGAAAATCCAGATCCAAGTAAAGAAGAAATAAAAACTGCATTAGAAGGGAATTTATGCCGCTGTACGGGATATCAGCAGATTATTGATGCAGTAGAAGCTGCAGCAGCTGAATGGGGGAACTAGGATGAGCAAAATTTTAATCAAAAATTTAAAAGAGATAATAACTATGAATGATAATAGAGAGCGGCTAAAAGACAGCAGTCTGCTGATAAAAGATAATAAGATTGTTAAAATTGCCAAAAACATAGAGGAAAAAAATGTTGATAAGGTAATTGATGGGAGCAAATATTATCTTTTTCCCGGTCTCATAAACACACATCATCATTTTTATCAGACACTTACAAGAAACCTGCCTGATGCACAGCAGGCAGAACTTTTTGAATGGTTAAAATATTTATACCCTATCTGGGCCAACCTATCTCCAGAAGCGGTATATTACAGTACACTTCTTGCCTCTGCAGAATTATTAAAAACTGGATGTACAACTGCAAGTGATCAATTCTATGTTTTTCCTAAAAATCAGCCTGATAATTTGCTTGATTATCAGTTTGATGCAGCAGAAGATATTGGTATTAGATTACATGCCTGTCGAGGAAGTATGTCTCTGAGTGAAAAGGATGGCGGTCTGCCTCCCGATAATGTTGTTCAGACAGATAAGGAAATAATAGATGATTCTTTAAGGCTGATAGAAAAATATCATGACAGTAGTCCTTTTGCCATGAAGCGGATTGTACTTGCACCATGTTCTCCGTTTTCTGTAACTGAGGATTTAATGATAGAGTCGATAAAGCTGGCCCGCGAATATGGAGTTCAGTGTCATACCCATCTGGCTGAAACAAAAGATGAAGAAAAATATGTGCAGGATAGATTTGGCATGAGACCACTTGCATATATGGAAAAACTGGGCTGGATTGGAGAAGATGTATGGTATGCCCATGGTGTACATCTAAACAGCAAAGAGATTAAAAAATTGGCTGAAACAAAAACTGGTGTAGCACACTGCCCTGTGTCAAATATGAAGCTCTCTTCTGGTGCAGCAGAAGTGCCAGAAATGATTTCTCTAGGAGTTCCAGTAGGACTTGCAGTAGATGGTAGTGCAAGTAATGATTCTTCAAATATGATTTTAGAGATGAAGGCTGCATTTTTAATGCACAGGCTTATTCATGGCATGAACTCTATTACAGCAGAAGGTGTACTCTCACTTGCCACAAATGGAGGAAGAGATATCTTAAATCAACCAGTAATAGGCAGTCTGGAAGAAGGAAAAGCAGCAGATATGTTTATGATTAGTTCAGAAAGACTCGGCTTTGCTGGTGGACTTTATGATCCTGTTTCAGCAATTATAAATACAGGTGACAGCCAGGAAGTCGATTATACAATTGTCAATGGGGAAATAGTGGTCGAAAATGGAAAATTAACAAATGTTGATGAGAAAGAAATTATCAGCAGGACAAATGAAATATCCAAAAAAATGATTGCCGGCAGTTAAATTTTTATAATTCAATGTAATTTTAGAGATAATTACTACTAAAAGTAATCACTGCTAAAGGGAGGTTAAAATCGTTGTATATAATTGGTGGAGGTACTTTAATAACCCATGACGAAAAAAATCGAGTTATTAAAGACGGCGGATTGTTGATAGATGGAGAAAGAATTAAAGAGCTGGGAAAGACCAGAGAATTGAAAAAAAAATATCCGGATGCTGTTTTTAAAGATTACTCAGGAAAAATAATAATGCCGGGAATGATAAACACACATATGCACTTTTACAGTACATTTGCAAGGGGGATGGATCTTAAAACTGACAGATCTCCACGCCACTTTTTAGAAATACTGGAAAAGCTCTGGTGGCGTCTGGATAATTCGATGAACAAGGATGATATATATTATAGTGCAATTTATGCAATTTTGTGTGGAATCAAGCAGGGGACAACTACTATTTTTGATCATCATGCAAGTTATGGAAAGATTGGTCAGAGTTTGAGTATAATTGCTGATGCTGTAAGGGAAAGTGGTATTAGAGCAGATTTAGCTTTCGAAATTTCTGATAGAAATGGAAGTAAAAAATCCGTTGAATCTTTAAAAGAAAGTGAAAGATTTTTAAAAGAAGTAGAAAAAGATTCCTATCTATCGTCCAGAATTGGTTTACATGCATCGTTTACACTTGAAGATAAAACTTTGACAAAGGTGAGAGATATAGCAGATAAATATAATTCATCGTTCCATATCCATGCTGCTGAAGGCAGGGCAGATTTGGAAGACAGCCGTTTTAGAGGTTTTAATGGTGTTGTTAAAAGACTTGATAAATATAATATATGGCGGAGTGGAACAATTGCAGTACATGGAGTTCATCTTCAGGAAGAAGAGATGGAGATTTTAAAAGACAGTGGATCATATCTAATCCACAATCCAGAATCTAATATGAATAATGCTGTAGGACTAGCACCAGTTAAAGAAGCTTTAGAAAAAGGTCTGATAGTTGGGTTAGGTACAGATGGCTATACCACAGATATGTTTGAAAGTTTAAAAGTTGCCGATTTACTAATTAAGCACGGCAATAGTGATCCACGACCAGGCTGGTCTGAAATACCTGAAATGGTATTCAAGAATAATGCTCTAATAGCAGAAAAAACTTTTAAACAAAAACTTGGTGTTTTAAAAGAAGGAGCAGCAGCAGATGTTATTGCTGTAAATTATGACCCTCCTACAGAAATTAATTCAGATAACAGTTTTGCACATATATTATTTGGAATTAATGGAGGAATGGTAGATACTACAATTGTTGGAGGTAAGTTTTTGATGGAAAATCAGGAGGTGAAGATACTTGATTATGAGAAAATCGCTTATGAAACAAGAAAACAATCAGCCGATTTCTGGAACAGATTTTAAAAATTATTTTCAGCCAAGTTCTTTAAAAGAGGCACTGGAGATTAGGGATAAATATAGGTCTGAAGTTAAGTTAGTGGCTGGTGCAACAGATATTTTTGTTCAATATAACGAAAAACTGCATGAGGTAGAAAACTGGCTTGATATAAGTAGGATTGAGGATTTAAAAAAGATAGAGAAAAAGGAAAAAAGTATTTTTATAGGTCCACTGGTGACACATCTTGAAATTATAAAATCGGATTTAATTAACAAACATTTTTCAGCACTCAGTGCAGCAGCTTTAGAGGTGGGTTCACCACAGATAAGAAGCAGGGGTACTATAGGTGGTAATATATGTACTTCCTCTCCTGCTGGTGATCTTCTGCCGCCACTGCTTGCTTATGAAGCTAAATTTCATCTGTCTTCTCGAAAGAAAAGCAGAATTGTTGAGTCTGATGAATTTTTTACAGGTCCAAAAAAGAATATTTTAAAAGATAGTGAGCTGCTGACAGGAATAGAAATTCCTATTTCTGATGCTGAAGTTTATTCTTTCTGGAAAAAGATTGGCAGAAGAAAAGCACTTGTTATTTCAACTCTGACTTTAAACCTTGTTTTAGAATTTGAAAATGATTTAATAAAAAGAGCAGGTCTGGCAGTGGGTTCAGCTGCACCTGTACCAGTAAGGCTGAAGAAAATAGAAGAAAAAATGCTTGGGAAAAAATTATCTCAGCTTGATTATAAGAAGATAGCTGAAGAAGTAAAAAATAGAATTTCTCCAATAGATGATCTGAGAGGAACAAAAGAATACAGGGAAGATGTGGCAGCAGATATTATGGTAAATGCACTGGAAAAAATAGAGAAAGAAAGGGTGAGTGGGTAGTGAAGATATCTTTAACAGTTAATGGACAGCTGAGAGAGGTTGAAATAACACCTTATACACGCCTGCTTGATCTTTTGCGGGAAGATCTTGGTTTAACCGGCACAAAAGAAGGGTGTGGAAAAGGAGAATGTGGTGCCTGTACAGTAATTATGGACGGTGAGCTTGTGGCATCATGTCTTGTGCCTGCACCACAGGCAGATGGATCAGAAGTACTGACAATCGAAGGACTGGGCAGTAGAGATAATCTTCATCCTATACAGGAATCATTTGTTGAAACAGGTGCAGTTCAGTGTGGTTTCTGCATTCCCGGTATGATTCTGGCCAGCAAGAAACTGCTGGATGAAAATCCACATCCTGCTGAAGAGGAAATTCGACTTGGCCTTTCGGGAAATATATGCCGCTGTACAGGATATGCAAAAATAATTGATGCAGTAATGATGGCTGCCGAAAAAATGGATGGCAGGGAGAGTGATCAGGATGGGTAAAAAATATAATGTAAAAGATTATTACTGTAAACATACAACAAGGTGTTCAACAGAAGGAAGAAAGAAGAGTAAACGTTTTGTCGGCCACAATGTTTTAAAGGCAGATGCATGGGATAAAGTAACAGGTGATGCGGTTTATCCAGATGATATTAGCTTTGATGATATGCTGCATATAAAAGTTAAAAGAGCGGTTCATCCTCATGCAGTTTTAAAAAATATTGATATTAGTAAAGCACTTAAGGTTTCCGGTGTAGTAGATATTATTACTGCAGAAGATATACCTGAAGTAAGGCAGTATGGATTAATTGTTCGCGATCAGCCTGTACTTGTTGGAGTAGGAGAAAAAATGAGGTATTTAGGTGATGCTCTTGCAGTGGTAGTTGCTGAGAGTAAAGAGGCTGCTAAAAAAGCAAGGGATTTAATTAAAGTAAAGGTTGAAGAACTTGAGGTTATTACA
Source organism: Halanaerobium sp. DL-01 (assembly GCF_003338615.1). Taxonomy (NCBI): domain Bacteria; kingdom Bacillati; phylum Bacillota; class Clostridia; order Halanaerobiales; family Halanaerobiaceae; genus Halanaerobium; species Halanaerobium sp. DL-01. The sequence continues at coordinate 49,254 of NZ_QPJN01000007.1, read as the reverse complement.
GATCCTTTTAGAGCTATGGAAGATGATGCCCCTTCGATTCATCCAGATGGAAATATATTAATTACACATCATTTGGATAAAGGTGATGTAGAAAAAGGATTTGCTAATTCTGATATAATTGTCGAAAATAAATATCAGACTCAGTTTATCGATCAGCTTCCCATGCAGAATGAGTCAGGTGCAGCTTTTTATGATGAGAGAAAAGGAGTTGTAAATATCTGGGCTTCAACTCAGTGGCTCCATGATATTCAGGCAGATGTAGCACAATCTTTAAGGCTGGCTAAAAATCAAGTTAGGATTATCCAGCCTACAATTGGTGGAGCATTTGGCAAAAAAGAGGATGTATCTGTTCATATTCACCTTGCTATTGCTGCCATTAGAACCGGTCGGCCGGTTAAGTTTACCTATACAAGAGAAGAATCAATGATTACACAGTCTAAGAGGCATCCAATTACAATTTATGCGAAGACAGGTGTAAGTAAAGATGGTTATCTTCAGGCCTGGGAGACAAAGTTTATTGGAGATACAGGAGCATATGCTTCAAGTGGGCCAGCTGTCGTACACAAAGGAATGTACCACTGCACCGGTCCATATAACTGTGAGAATGTGCGAGGTGTTTCTCATGCTGTATACACAAACAATACCTTTTGTGGTGCAATGAGAGGATTTGGAACAACACAGGCTGCTTTTGCTTATGAATCACAGATCGATATTATTGCACATAAACTGGGGATGGATCCGGCAGAATTCAGAAAACAAAATATATACGAGATTGGGTCTACAACTCCTAATGGACAGCAGCTAAACCACAGTGTAAATGCCAGAGAGACAATAGAATCAGCAGTAGAGTTGAGCGGCTGGAAGGGAGGTAATAGTAAATGAAAAAATATGGAAAAGGAATGGCATCAATAATGTTTGGCTTTGGATATGGAGAGGGTTTTCCAGACCATTCTATTGCCTCTATAGAAATAATGGAGGATGAAAGAATACAGATTAAAACTGCAGCTGCAGATGTTGGGCAGGGTGTAATTACAACAGTTATTCAGATAGCTGCAGAAATACTCAGAATCAATCCTGAAAACTTTGAGGTAATTCAGGGAGATACTCATAAAACTAAAAACTCTGGATCAAGTTCAGCTACAAGGCAGACATATTTTACTGGAAGTGCTGTTAAAAAGGCTGCTGAAGAGCTTCTGGCCAACATCTACCATTATGGCAGTATTGAATTCAGAAGCAATCATCCTGAATTAGGTGTAGAAAATGGCAGGATATTTCTGTATGATGACCCCGATGATTATATAACTTACTGGGAGCTGGCCAGAAGAGTAAAAGAATCAGGAAACAGATTAGAGGCTGAAGCAAGTTTTTTCCCGGTAACTTATGAACCGGATGAAAAGACAGGTCAGGCAGATAAAGTTTATGTTGCTTATACATTTTTGACACAGGTTTTTGAAATAGAAGTAGATACAGATACCGGTATAATAGAGGTGCTTAATGTTTACTCTGGTCTGGACCTCGGCAAAGCCATCAATCCTAAAAATGTAGAAGGCCAGATTGAAGGTGGAACTGTACAGGGAATGGGTATGGCTGTTATGGAAGATCAGATTATTAAAGAGGGTAAAACCCTCAATGCTGGTATGACAGATTATTTGGTTCCAACAAGTGTAGATATCCCCAAATTTGAGCACTCCTTTATAGAAGATGAAGATTCTGAAGGACCTTTTGGGGCAAAAGGAGTGGGGGAACCTACTTTGATTGCTGCCTCTCCAGCTATTGCAAATGCTGTTTATGATGCAATTGGAGTTCGCTTTTATGAATTGCCGATAACTCCCTCCAAAATAAAAAAAGCTTTAAAAGAGAAAAATGAAGAAAATAAATAATATATTTTTAACAGGAGAAAAAGGCACAGGTAAAAGTACTATTATAAAAAATGCTTTATTAAAATTAAAGATAACTCCCGGCGGTTTTACTGTCGGGAGGGAAAAAAGAGCTGCAGGAAACTGTACCGCTTTTTTCCTACTATCTGGACGAAAGTTTGTAGAAATTGATATAAAAAATAAAAATGAAAATAATACTTTTGCTTTTAGAAAAGATGCAGATTCTAATTTTATAATCAGACCAGAAATTTTCGAAACATATGGATTAGAACTGCTGGAAAACTGTAAAGAACCTGTTTTAATGGATGAGCTGGGCAGGTTTGAATTAAAAGCAAAAAAATTCAGAAACAGAATAATTAAGATTCTAAAAAGTGAAAAAGTTACTATTGGGGTAATTAAAAATGAGGAAAATGGATTTTTAAATAAAATAAGACAATTAGATAATATTAAAATATTAAGAGTTGAAAAAGAAAATAGAGATGAAGTTTTTACAAAATTCTTAAAAAAACTAAAAGAGGTGTTAAATTATGGCTGATATTAGTGTTAAATTATTTGGAATGGAGATGAAAAATCCAGTTATGCCTGCTGCTGGGCCACCGGTCAAAGATGGTAAGGCTGCTGCTGCAGCTGCAGAAGGTGGTGCTGGTGCTATTGTAACTAAAACAATTTCGACAAAAGCGGCTCAGGTACCACGTCCTAATATGGCGCAGGTAAGAGGTGGGTTTATGAATACAGAACTCTGGTCCGAACTTCCACCTGAAAAATGGCTTAAAGATGAATATCCTGCAGTTAGAAAGACAAAACTACCTGTTATTGTTGGTCTTGGTTATACAGCAGATGAGATAGAAAAATTATCTGTAGAAGTTGAAGAATATGCTGATGCTCTGGAGCTTTCTACACATTATTTAGGTAGTGACACTTCTCCAGTTATAGAAAGTATAAAAGCGGCAAAGGGAGCTACCGATCTGCCTGTAATGGTTAAATTAAGCCCACAGATTGATATTCCAAAATTTGCAAAAGCTGCCGAAAAGGCAGGAGCTGATGGTCTTGTGCTGATCAACTCATTTGGGCCAACTATGGATTTTGATATTGAAACAGGCAGACCTCTTATGGGAAGTGAAAACGGATATGGCTGGCTTTCCGGAGAAGCAATCTTTCCTCTAGCTTTAAGAGCTGTTTATGAAGCAGTTAATGCTGTGGATATTCCTGTTCTGGCTGTTGGAGGTATATCTAAAGGAGAAGATGCAGTCAAAATGATTATGGCTGGTGCAGAGGCTGTTCAGGTTTGTACTGCTGCTATTATAAGAGGGCCTGGTGTGTATGGAAAGATTGCTGCTGAGATTGAAGAATATCTTGATAAACATGGGTATAACAGTCTGGAAGAAATAAGAGGGCTGGCCCAGGAAAAAATAACTAATAAGGCAAATTTCGAAACAAAAGTTCCACAAATAATTAGAGAAAAATGTACTGGCTGCAGACTCTGTATTACAAGCTGTGTCTATGATGCAAATTATCTTGATGATGAAAATGTTATTGTTATCGAAAAAGACAGGTGTGCAGGGTGTGGTCTTTGTGTTACAAGATGTAATTTTGATGCATTAAAGCTTTAATAGCTTTTCTTTAAAATAAAATTTACTAAATCGAAATAGATATCCAGTTGTTGACTAAAAATATACAAAATAAAAATTTTAAGGAGAGGGGGGAATTTTTTGCATAAGCGTGAATTATTAAAACAGGCTAGAGGAGACATCAGGGCAGAAGTTGTTTTAAAGAACGGCCTGATACTGGATGTTTTTAATGAAAGATTAATTAGAAGTGATCTGGCAATTTCCTCTGGTATAATTATAGGTACAGGTGAATATGAAGGGGTTAAAGAGATAGATCTCGGAGGAAAGATAGTAACACCTGGTTTTATTGATGCCCACCTTCATCTTGAAAGTGCTATGACAGATGTAGGAGAATTTGCCCGTGTAGTCATACCTAGAGGGACAACCACAGTTGTTGCAGATCCACATGAAATTGCCAATGTAGCTGGAGTTCCAGGTATTAAATATATGTTAAAACAGGGATTAAAACAGCCATGGAACTTTAATTTGATGTTACCCTCATGTGTACCGGCAAGTAAGTTCGAAAATTCTGGTGCAGAATTATCTGCTGAAGATTTATCTCCTCTTTATAAAGAAAAAGGAATTTTTGGTCTGGGAGAAGTAATGGATTATCCTTCAGTAATTAATGGAGATAAAAAAATATGGGAAAAGATAAAAATATCGGAAGACCGCTTTATCGATGGACATGCTCCTGGTTTACTGGGGAAAGATCTAAATGCTTATTTGCTGGCTGGTATAAAAGCAGATCATGAAGCAACTACTGCTGAAGAAGCTTTAGAGAAAGTTTCTAAAGGTATGTACATTATGATTCGGGAAGGTTCTGTAACTAGAGATTTAGTTAACTTACTTCCTGCAGTAAATGACAGCAACTGCAGCCGCTTCTTTTTTGCTACAGATGACCGTCACCCAGGTGATTTAATAGAAGAGGGACATATAAATTTCGCCGTAAAAAAAGCAGTTCAGTATGGATTGTCTCCACTGCGTTCTATAAGGATGGCTACAATTAATGCTGCTCAGGCTCTGGGTTTTAAAGATCTTGGTGCAATTGCTCCAGGTTATAAGGCTGATTTACTGCTAATAGATAATTTAATTGATTTTAATATAAAAGCTGTTTACAAAGACGGGTGTTTAATTGCTGAAAATGGTACATTAATAAAAAACAAAGAAGAAAATCATGATAAAAATTTAGATTACAAAAAAGATATTAATCCAGAAATTGAAGATAAAATTTTTAATTCTATCAAGATAGCTGATTTAAAAGAAGAAGATTTTGCGCTTCCTGCAGGTAAAATTTACCGGGTTATAGAATTATTAAAAGATAAGATCGTAACTCGTGAAGGTGAATATATAACTGAAGCAGACTATAATGGAGAACCTCCAATAACAGAATTGATTGGTCATAATCTTGTTAAGTTAGCTGTAGTAGAAAGACATCATAAAAGTGGTAATGTTGGAATAGGGCTTTTAAGAGGTTTTGGACTCAGAGAAGGAGCTGTTGCAACTTCTATTGGTCATGATGCCCATAATATTATTGTGGCTGGTCTTAAAAAAAATGACATGTATACTGCTGTTAAAGAACTGCAAAAAATAAAGGGAGGAATAGTTATTGTAGCTAATGGGAAATTGGTTGATAGTCTTCCTCTGCCTGTTGCAGGTTTAATGGCTGTCCGATCTCTAAAAGATGTTGCGGAAAAGCTGACAAAACTGCGCAAATTGGCATCTTCTTTAGGTATTACAAGAGATGGGCCATTTATGACTTTATCTTTTATGGCACTTTCAGTAATACCAGAACTTAAATTAACAGATCAGGGACTTTTTTCAGTTTCTAAATTTGAAAATGTCCCTCTGGTTAAAAATATTTAAAAATAGGAGGTGGGGATAAGAGATAAGTTGTGCTGTTGTTAAGCGTTTAATACAAAAGGAGGTAAAATTATAATGGAAGAACAGGGATTTCTGGATAATGTATTTAAATTAAAGCAGAATAATACTAATGTGAAGACAGAAACAATTGCAGGGATAACAACATTTATGACTATGGCATATATTATTTTTGTTAATCCATCAATACTGGAAGCAGCCGGGATGCCATTTGATGGAGTATTTATTGCTACTATTGCTGGTGCAATTTTAGGTACACTTACGATGGCGTTACTTTCCAATTACCCATTTGCACTTGCATCTGGAATGGGTCTTAATGCATTTTTTGCCTATTCTGTTGTTATTGGAATGGGGGTTCCCTGGCAGACAGCATTAGGGATAGTTTTTATTGAAGGTATATTATTTATTATTTTAAGTGTAACACCTGTTAGAGAAATGATAGTTAATAGTATTCCAATGGCATTAAAAACTGGTATCAGTACTGGTATTGGTTTATTTATTGCTTTTATTGGACTGCAGAATGCCGGTATAGTTGTAGCTGATCAGGCTACTCTGGTTGCCATGGGTTCTGTGTTCAAAGGAACAGGACTTGTTGCGATATTTGGATTAGTTGTTACAGGTATTTTACATGCTAAGAATATAAAAGGTTCCCTCCTGTGGGGGATTTTAGCTTCGACAGCATTTGGCTGGATTAATGGGGTTACTCCCAAACTTGAAGGAGTAATTGCAGTACCACATATGTCTGACTGGTCAGAAGTATTACTACAGCTTGATATTGGTTCTGCCTTAAGTTTTGGTATGGTTGGAGTACTGCTTTCATTCCTATTTGTAGATATGTTTGATACAGCAGGCACTTTAGTAGGAGTTAGCCAGCAGGCCGGATATTTAGATGAAAATGGAGATCTGCCCAAAGCCAGCAGGGCACTTTTAGCAGATGCCATTGGTACAACAGGAGGAGCACTGTTTGGTACTACCACTGTTACAACATATGTAGAGTCTGCTTCTGGTGTTGCTGAAGGTGGACGTACAGGATTAACAGGTGTAGTTGTTTCAATACTGTTTTTCTTATCGTTATTTTTTAAGCCACTAATTGGTATAGTGCCGGCAGCTGCAACTGCACCTGCACTTATTATAGTAGGTACGATGATGATGACAAATATTACAAATCTGAATTGGGATGATTTTACAGAGATACTGCCTGCCTTTGTAACAATGATCACCATGCCGCTTACCTATTCAATATCAAATGGTATTGCACTGGGTTTTATAGTATATCCACTGGTTAAACTATTTACCGGAAAAGGTAAAGATGTACACTGGCTGGTATATGTTCTCGGTATTGTGTTTGTTTTATACTTTTTCTTAAATTAAAAAACAATAGGGAGTTTCCCGTAAATTTTTCGCTGCAGTATAATTAAAAAATGGGGAAACTCCTAAAACAAATCTAATACGTTCAAAGTAGGTAGTTTATTCAGCTAAAATGTCTGTCTATTTGTGTCGATTTGGGAATTTTTTTAAATTATTGTCTCTGCTCTTTGAAACAGACAGAAGTTTTAAAAGCTGCTGTGTTGAGAGAATGGTTCATATTGTTTAATAGTTTTGCACAACAGGCTAAAAATAATGAAATAGAAAAGTTGAGGGATCAGTATGGAAAATCCAATAATAATGCAGGCATTTTACTGGGAAATGAATACAGGCAGATATGCAGATGAATTTCCCGAAGAATCAGGGCTGTGGAATCTGCTTGCAGACCGAGCAGCAGAATTTAAAGAAACGGGTTTTGATTTTTTATGGTTTCCACCTGCTAACAAAGGAGCTGCCGGAGCACTGGATGTAGGTTATGGAACATATGACCTCTGGGATTTAGGAGAATTTGAACAAAAAGGTAATATCAGAACAAAATATGGGAAAAAGGAAGAACTGGAAAATGCCTTAAAAAAATTGCATGATAATGGTATTAGAACTCTTTATGATGCAGTATTAAATCACCGTATGGGTGCTGACGAAAAAGAAAGTGTTATTTTAAAAGATGGAAAAAAAGCAGAGGTCTGGACAAAGTTTAATTTTCCCGGCAGAAAGGGTAAATACAGCAGTCTGCGCCTTGACTGGACCAATTTTGATGGTGTGGATTGGAATGAAAGAAGTGATGAAGAAGGAGAATTTCTTTTTAAACATAAAAACTGGGACAATTCTTTTGAAGATGATTACCTTATGGGTGCAGACCTGGATTATGAAAACCAGGCTGTAAGAGAAGACATAATCAACTGGGGAATCTGGATTATTAATGAAATTGGATTTGATGGTTTTAGATTTGATGCAAGCAAACATGTTGATGATAAATTTTTAGCGAACTTTATAAATGAAACTGATGAAGCTTCTAATAAAGAACTTTTTTTTATTGGGGAGTCATGGGTAAATGATACTGAATCTTTAAAAAATTATATAACTAAAATTGACAATAAAAAGCTTCATGTTTTTGATTTTCCATTAAGGCAGGCTTTTGTGGAAATGATGCATGGAAATTTAGATATGCGCTGGTTTGGTGACAGAGGTCTTGTCAATACAGATGATTATAGTTCTTATGCAGTTACCTTTGTGGACAATCATGATACAGATAGAGATGCTGATAATGAATATGGAACAAGCTCAATTAGCAGCAGGAAATATCAGGCATATACATATATTTTAATGCGCAGAGAGGGTATTCCAGTTATTTTCTGGAAAGATTATTATAACAGAGGAATGAAAGATAAGCTGGACAAGATAATTGAAGCCCGAAAGAAATTTGCCTATGGAGATGGATTAGAAAGTGATTCAAATGATGAAAACACCTATTCTTATATAAGGACAGGTGATAAAGAACATCCCGGAAGTGGTCTTATTATGATGATAACTCAACATGATAGTGGAGAAATAATAAGGAAAATAATTAATTCTGCTAAAGCCAGTACAGAATATTATGATTTTAGTGGAAATATTAAAGATACAGTTAAAACTGATGAAAATGGCAGTGGAGAATTTATGGTTAAAGGGAGTGCAGGAGAAGGTTATTCCATCTGGGTTCCAAAGGGGTAAAATAATGTTTAGCGCTTTTTTTTATCAAAATTTTCCAATATATTATTTTCTAATATAATATCAGGGTTATATGAGGTTACACATAACGCTAATTTATAAAATTTGACGCAACTACAACTATATATATGGGGAGAGTGATAAGGTTGAAAAACTTTTTTAGAAAAATTTCTGAGCAGTTTAATAGTTCTAATAAAGTAATAACTGCGGTATTAACTGATCTTGAATCCAGCGAAATAGATGAAAATTTAATTGGTGAGATGATGATGGTTGATGAAGATGGTGGAATTGAATATTCATCTGAGAAAATGGAAAAAGAGATTAGAAAATATATTTTGGAAGAAGAGATGAAAAGGGAGATTTTGAATTTAACTAACACAAAAGAAGCTGAATTAAAAAGCATTGAGCTTAATAAAGATAATAAGATAGAACTATTTATAGAACCTGTGTTAGACAATCCGAGGCTTTTGGTTTTTGGTGCTGGTCATATCGCATCACCACTTGTAAAAATATCAAGTTTGATGGATTTTGAGATTACTGTAATTGATGACCGGGAGGAGTTTTTAAATTATGATAATTTTCCCAGTGCTGATAGTTTAATCTGTCTGCCTTATAAAGATTACTTCGAAAACTTTAAGGCCAGACAAAATGATTATATAGTAATAGTAACAAGGGGTCATCAGTTTGATTATGAAGTTTTAAAAGAATTAATCAGAGAAGATGTAAAATACATTGGTATGATAGGAAGTTCCAAAAAAATAAATGAAGTTTACACAAAATTGAGAGAAAAGGATAAGGTTTCTGATAAGGAGTTGTCCAGAGTACATTCTCCTATTGGCTTAAAAATTAATAGTGAAACACCGGAGGAAATAGCTGTAGCAATTGCTGCTGAACTAATTTCTGTCAGGAGGGATAAGAGTGCGTAAATCAATTGTAGAAAAGATATTAGAAGTAAAAGATGATAAAAATAAAATAGCCAGAGCTTTTGTAATAGATTCCAAAAGCTCTTCACCAAGAAATGTAGGTAATGAAATGCTGATTTTTTCTGATGGAAAAACATTTTCAACAATAGGTGGAGGGAAAGACGAAAAAATTATTATAGATAAAGCACTTCAGCTTTTTTCGGAAGACTGCAGAAAATCCAGCAAGGTAGAGATTTCTTTAACAAGAAAAGAAGCCGCAGAAATAGGCTGGGTCTGTGGGGGTAATGTTGAAATTTTTATTCAATTAATTTAACGTTTTAGACTATCTGGCAGTGATGTCAGATATATGTTAGTTTTGACTTTAAACAAATTTTCTGATATAATTAACAAAATTTTAGAACAGTTGGAGGGTGAAAATGGGACCTAAAATTCTGATTGCATCATTTAAGATGCCGACAGAAAAGATGAGTGAACAGTACAGATTAGGTGGAGTAGACTTTAGTCTTTTAACTCAGGATTATTCTGATTCTGTAACTGCAGCAGGTGGTTATCCTTTTATTCTTCCCTATATTGCAGCAAAAGAGAGTGATGAAGAATATATTGAGGAACTTATCAGTGGATTTGATGGAATAATTCTTCCTGGTGGGAGTGATATTGATCCGGCTTTATACAATTCTTATCCGCAAAAAAATCTGGGCCAGATTTACCCAGAAAGAGATAGATGGGAACTTAAAATTTTAGAAATAGCAAAAAAATTGAAAAAACCTATTTTGGGAATCTGTCGCGGATTTCAATTAATAAATATATATTATGGTGGAAGACTTAAAGTTGATGTATGTGGAAATAATGTTGATAGTGAGATACCACATATGGCCTTGATGGTTCCCAAATATTATAAGACACATTCTATTGAAATCAGGAAAAACACAAGATTGGCAAAAATAATAGAAAAAGAGGAAAAAATTGCTGTTAATAGTTATCATCACCAGGCAATAGAAAAAGTAGGAAAAGGTCTTACTGTTAATGCAGTTGCTCCTGATGGTATTGTGGAAGCTGTGGAAGATCAAAACTATCCTTACCTTTTTGGTGTACAGTGGCATCCTGAGATGATGTCTGCTCGTGATTCGCTGCAGCTCAGAATATTTGAAGATTTTATTAACTTTGCTGATAGTAATAAAAATAAGAAATAAAGAGGAGGAAAAATTATGAAGAGAACACTATTTATTTTGATTTTAACTTCAATTTTGACTATTTCTCTGTTGGGTTCTGTACAGGCCCAGGATAAAGAAACTTTTGTTATGGGAATTGAAGATGAAGTAAGCAATCTTGATCCCGGGTTTACTACAATATCTGTTAATGAGAGAGTTGCCTCACTTATTTTTGATGGACTTGTGGAATATGGAGAAAAAAATAAAATAGTTCCTGGTATAGCAAAAGAATGGACTATTAGCGAAGATGGAACAGAATACACATTTACAATCAGTAAAGGTGTAAAATTTCATGATGGAAGTGAATTAACAGCAGATGACGTTAAATTCACATATGAAAGGATTCTTGATCCTGAAGCAGGTTCTGGTTTAAGAGCCAAGATAGAAAGTATAGAAAGCATAGAAGTTTTAAATGATTATAAGATTAAATTTAAGTTAAAAAAACCATATTCTCCTTTTATACTGGCAATGACATTTGGCATTGTTCCAGAAGATTATGTAAAAGAAAATGGAGAAGATGTTCTTTCGAGAAATCCGATCGGAGCTGGCCCTTTTAAACTGGAAAACTGGGAAGTTGGAAATGAAATAGAGTTATCAGCTTTTGAAGATCACTGGAATAAGGTTCCTAAATTAAAGACTGTTATTATCAGGCCTATAGCAGAATCTTCCACTCAAGCTATGGAACTCCGCAGTGGAGGAATAGACTTTGCTGTTAACCTTGATGTTGGACAACTGCAGTCCTTTGCTGATAATGAGAACTTTAAAGTTAAGTCAGCACCAGGTGCCGGAATAAACTTTATGGGTTTTAACTTTGATATAGCTCCATATAATAATCTGGAATTTAGAAAGGCTGTTATACAGGCAGTACCATTTAAAGAAATGGTTCCACAAATATTTGGAATGTTGGGTCAAAATGCTTATTCTATGCTGCCACCAACTTTATGGCCAGATGATAGAGAATACTTAAAAGAAAATACAGTTAAATTTAATCCCGCAGCAGCCAGAAAGAAATTTGCTGAACTAAAAGAAAATGGAGTTATCCCTAAAGATTTTACTGCCGAAATATATGTTTCCAATAGCCGGCCTTCTCAGGTTAAGACAGCAGAAGCAATGGTAACTGCATTAAACCAGGCGGGTTTAACTGCAGAAGTTAATGCTATGGAATTTGGCACAATGTGGGATATGCTGGGCCGGGGTGAAATCGGAATGTTCTTCTTGAGATTTGTTTCTGATCCCGATCCTGATTACTGGTTATATAGATTCTTTAAATCTGATGGTTCTCTAAACAGAGCTTTTTATGAAGATGAAGAGGTAGATCAGTGGCTGGAAGAGGCAAGAGTTGTTTCTGATCAGGAAAAAAGAGCAGAACTTTATGTAAATGTACTGAGAAAGGTTTTAACTAAAGATATTGTATTTTATCCATTTGCACATTCTAATCAGATTTATGTAATGAAGGATAATGTTATGGAACTGGAGCCAGGAAACTCTCTATTAATTCCTCTTGTTACTCCAACTGCAAATGTTTATAAAAAATAAAATGATCATATTTTGAAGATTAAAATATGGTCTTCTAAAATAAAGATGAATTCTAAATAACTTTAGTTATTACTAAAAATTTAGATTATGGTATGCAAGCAGAAAAGTCTGCTTGCATACTCTTTTTAGAAAGAGGTGAATTTATTGTTTGCATATATTATTAAAAGATTACTCTGGATAATTCCAGTTTTGATTGGAGTTTCTTTAATTTTATTTGGAATTATGCAGCTTGTTCCGGGTGATCCAGCGTCTATAATGCTGGGAACAAATATTACACCTGAAGCGGTTAAAGCATTAAATGCGAAATTTGGTTTTAATGAACCATTTCATATAAGGTATTTTTTAATGCTCAAGAATTTTTTGAATGGTGAATTAGAATCGATTTATTATAAAGATCAGGTGATTAATATTATAGGTAATAGACTTTATGCAACAATTGAGCTGGGCACACTTTCACTTATAATTGCTGTAATTATTGCAATCCCGACAGGAGTTATTGCCGCAGTAAAGAAAAATTCTGTGTTTGACTTAATAAGTATGTTTATTGCAACAATAGGAATTTCTGTGCCTGCCTTTTTTACTGGTATTATATTCATTTATTTATTTTCTGTATATTTTAAAATTTTTCCATCCTCAGGTTATGGAGGTCCATTCTGGACAGCAGAGGGTATATCGCATCTTATACTGCCGGCTTTTGCCTTAAGTACTGTTATGATAGCCAGCACCAGCCGCTTAACTCGTTCAGCGATGCTTGATATAATGAAAGAAGACTATCTGGTCACAGCTCGATCTAAAGGGGTAAAAGAGAAAACAGTAATTTTAAAACATGCTTTTAGAAATGCTCTGATTCCAATTATAACAAATATAGGGAACCAGCTTGCCATGATGTTTGGAGGAGCTATTTTGATCGAATCTGTTTTTGCATGGCCTGGAGTGGGAAGACTAGCAGTAAAAGCAGTCGAATTTAGAGATCAGCCGCTTGTATTTGGTTCGATTTTAATACTATCTTTTATATATGTTTTAGTAAATTTACTGGTTGATCTTCTTTATGGATTTATAAATCCCAAAATAACATATAATTAGACAGGTAGATTAAGGAATTGAGGTGTGAGAATGAAAAAGAAAGTTATATCTTCTATTTTTTTAATTATACAGCTGTATATAAACTATCAGAACTGGATAGTCAAAAATAAGATTTGGAACAGTCTTGAGCTAAAAGCAGCTACTTTATTTTCAGTATTTGTTATATTACTGCTGATGTTAATAATATTTAAATCAGACCTATTCTCCTCAGTAAAAGAGAATGATCTTTTTCAAAAAACCTGGAAGGAATTTAATAAAAATCTGGGTGGAAAGATTGCTGCAGTGATGCTGTTATGTATTTTTTATGCAGCATTTATGGCTCCATTTATTGCACCATATTCTCCTCTTGAGATTGATTACAGCAATATGAACTATTCTCCACCATCTGCTGCCCACTGGTTTGGCACTGATGATTTTGGTAGAGATATATTTTCGCGGGTGCTTTATGGAACCAGAATAGCTTTAGGAATAGGTTTTTCAGCAGTTTTTTTAAATGCGCTACTTGGTATTACACTTGGACTTCTAGCAGGTTATTATGGTGGGAAAACAGATATGATAATTATGAGATTAGTAGAAATATGGAATTCTATTCCCTTTATTTTGCTGGCTCTGGCTATTATTGCGGCACTTGGCAAAGGGATGTTAAACTTAATTATAGCAGTTGGTGTAACCGGTCTGATTAATTTTTCTCGACTGACCAGGTCGATTGTTCTTCAGATAAAAGAAAAAGAATATATTGCTGCTGCTAAAGCACTTGGGAGTTCTGATATAAGAATTCTATATAAACATATTCTTCCCAATTCAATTTCTTCACTAATTGTACTGGGAACTCTCAGGATAGGTATCTCTATATTAGTTGTGGCAGGTTTGAGTTTTCTTGGGCTTGGGATACAGCCGCCTACTCCAAGCTGGGGAACAATGTTAAATCGGGGACAGGAATTTTTAACTTCAGCACCCTGGATGTCTATTTTTCCAGGTCTGGCAATTATTATTACAGTGTTAAGTTTTAACCTGCTGGGGGATGCTCTGAGAGATGCGCTTGATCCCAGACAGCTTGATTAAAAAAGAAAAGGATGATAATTTGATGTTTGAAAGCAGCCGAGAAAGTAGAATTAAAGACTTCAAATTTGGTATAAAAAGTGCTCTTCCGATAATACTGGGATATTTGCCGATTGGTACTGCATATGGAATACTTGCAGTAAACAAGGGAATTAAGCCTGTATATGCTGTATTTATGTCGGTTTTTGTATTTGCTGGCTCATCTCAGCTTGTTGCTCTCGAAATGATTGCATCAAATGCAGCAATTCTGGCAATAGTTGCAATGACTTTTCTGGTCAATTTGCGCCATGTTCTGCTATCAGCTTCTTTGAGTCTTCATCTGAAAAATTTACCTTCTTTTTGGTATCCGATACTTGGCTTTTTTATAACGGATGAAGCATTTGCTGTTGCCATGGCAGAATTTGATAATGTTGACCACAAAAAGGAATATTATCTGGCTCTGGGAATATTTTCTTACCTGGGCTGGGTATTTAGTTCAGCATTTGGTGCTTTTTTAAGTGAATTTATAAATTTTAAATCTGGAGGAGCACTAGATTTTGTTTTGCCGGCAATGTTTATAGTACTGCTTTTAATTCAGATATCGGGCAGAAAAGATCTTTTTGTAGCATTTACCGCAGCAGTACTTTCACTATTTTTTGCTGTTGGTATTGGTGGAAGCTGGAATATAATCCTGGCAGCTGGATTAGCTGCTCTGCTGGGGGTGTATATGGATGGAGGAGAATAATTACTTTATATTAATAGCTGGGATGGTTTTTGTTACATATTTGCCGCGTTTTTTGCCTCTTATTCTTCTCAGCCGTAGGGACCTTTCTTCAGGAATTGTGCGCTGGCTAAGCTATATACCTGTAGCTGTACTTTCAGCACTGCTGGCTCCAGGTATTTTACTTAAGGATGGAGAATTATTTTTATCTGTTAAAAATATTTCTCTGCTGGCCTTTTTTCCGACAATTTTTATTGCCGTAAAAACGAAAAATATTTTTTTAACAGTTATAGGTGGATTTTTTTCTTATTTATTTTTTCAAAGTTTAATATAATCTGCTGTCTATTAACTCTATAATTATATAAAAAAGTATATTAAAAAATTTCTTTAATTTATCTAAAACAGCCAAGGAAACTCCATCTAAATCTTATTTTTGCTTCAGGTGGAGAGGTTCACATTTAAGGGGAAAATTAATTTTAATCAATTTTAAATTATAAAATAACACAATACAAGGAGTGAGAGAAAATGGAATTGAAAGTTGATCTTTTTAGTGATACAGGTACAAGACCTTCAAGAGAAATGCGTAAATTTATGGCTGAAGCAGAAGTAGGAGATGAGCAGTTAGGAGAAGATCCAAGTGTAAATAGACTCTGCAGAATGGTTGCAGAAATACTGGATAAAGATGATGCAGTTTATCTGCCTTCTGGTTTGATGGCAAATCAGATTTCTTATGCAGTACACTGTCAGAAAGGTGACGAGATTGTGATGCACAAAACTGCACATCCTATTCATTTTGAAAGTGGTGCTGCGGCAGTTATTGCCGGAGCATCTATAAAAATGCTGGACGGAGAAGGTGGAATATTTACTGCAGAAGATTTTGAAGGTGCCATTAGAGATAACGATTATCACAGCCCTCAGACTAGTGTTGTTTCTATTGAGCAGACAACTAATCTTGGTGGAGGCAGAATCTGGCCTTTAGAGAGAATTAAAGAGATTGCTGAAGTGGCAGCACAACACGGTATAAAAATGCATATGGATGGAGCCCGGATGCTTAATGCTGCAGTAGCTGCAGGAGTTGATCCGGCTGATTATGGACAGTATTTTGATTCAATATGGATTGATCTGAGTAAAGGCCTTGGAGCCCCGGTTGGCTCTGTTCTGGCAGGTTCAGCAGAATTTATTGAAAAAGCAAGATTCTGGAAACAGCGCCTGGGTGGAGCAATGAGGCAGGCAGGAATTATAGCTGCAGGTGGAATTTATGCTCTCGAAAATAATATAGAAAGACTTGCAGAAGATCATGAACATGCCAGAATGCTTGCAGAAACCATTAAGGAACAACCCGGTCTTGATATTGATCTGGAAGGTGTAGATACAAATATTGTATTATTTTCTGTGGCAGATGGTAGAGCAGATGAGTTTGCAGATCGACTTTTAGAAGAAGGTGTCAGGGTGAGCAGGATGGAGGGACTGCTGAGGGCAGTAACACATCTTGATGTTGATAGGGATCAGATCAGATATGCAGTTAAAACTATAGAAAAAACTGCTTCACAAATGTTTGCTTAATATTCAAACAATAATATTGTGCAGGCAGGATTTAAGTCTTTTATAAAGAATATAATATAATATAGCTCCCTAATTATGTATATTATTAGGTTATGTATATTATTAGGATTTTTTAAGAAGAGTGTACTTAATAGTAGGTATATTTGATACAAAATAAGAGGAGGGATAATTTTGAGAAGATTTTTAACAGTTTTATTGGTTGTGACATTGGTTTTAGGAACTGCAGGTTTAGTACTGGCTCAAGACGGGGATCCTGAATATGGAGGTACTCTTATATATGCACAGGGAGCAGATGCCGATGCACTGGATCCACATATGACAACTTTAGGTAACTCTGCAGATGTAATAGTCAATGTTTTTGATGGCCTGGTCCGCTTTAAGCCCGGCACTACAGAAATCGAACCTGCCCTGGCTACTGACTGGGAAGTATCTGATGATGGTTTAGAGTATGTTTTCCATTTACGCAAAGGGGTAAAATTTCATGATGGAACTCCGTTTAATGCAGAGGCTGTAGTATTTGATATTGAAAGACAGCTTAATTCAGACCATCCATATTATCTGGAAGGTGCTTATCCATATGCTGGATTTTCACTTGGAATGATTGAGAAAGTGGAAGCAGTGGACGAATATACTGTTAAATTCACTCTGGAAAATCCATATGCGCCATTTCTAAAAAATCTGGCCATGTTTGCTACTATGATAGCCAGTCCAGAAGCAGTAAAAAAATACGGTGAGGATATCTTTAAGCACCCTGTAGGAACCGGACCATTTAAGTTTGTGGAATGGGTAAGAGATGACCATATTACTCTGGAAGCAAATGAAGATTACTGGGATGGACGTCCTTATCTGGATGAACTGATCTTTACGGTAATTCCAAATAACCAGACACGTTTACTTGAACTTGAAGAGGGTAATATTCATGTTATGGAAGGTTTAAATCCTACCGATGTTGAGAGGGTAATAGAAAATGACAATCTGGATCTGCTGGAAGCCCCAGGCCTTAATATTGGTTATATAGCTCTTCATAATGAAAAAAAACCATTTGATAATAAAATGGTCAGAAAAGCTATGAACTATGCAATAAACAAAGAGGAAATATGTAAGTATCTGATGGGTGGTCAGGCTACACCTGCAAAAGGACCTCTACCGCCAACAATCTGGGCCTATGATGACAGCCTTGAAGGTTATCCATATAATCCAGAAAAAGCAAAGACTCTGCTGAAAGGAGCAGGATATGGTGATGGTTTTGAATTTACTCTCCGCACCTATTCGGCACCAAGAGCCTATAATCCAGTTGGATCAAGACTTGCTACAGCTGTACAGCAGTATCTAAGTGAAGTAGGAATTAAGGCAAATATAGAACAGCTGGAATGGGGTACCTATATAGAAGAAGGTAAAGCAGGTAAACATACAGCTGCATTTTTTGGCTGGATTGCTGACAATGGTGACCCGGATAACTTCTTAAATGTATTTTTTAACTCTGCCAATCAGGGTTCAACAAACCGGGCTTTTTATAGCAATCCAAAAGTAGATAAATTATTAAAACAGGCACAGCAGATTACTGATGAAGATAAGAGAGAAAGAATATATAAAGAGGTACAGGGTATTATTGTTGATGATGCCCCATTTGTATTCTTAAATCATATGAAAATGCAGATTCCGATAAGAAGTAATGTAAAAAATTATGTTTTATATCCAACTAACAACAAATATTTCCATAAAGTATGGCTGGATCAATAATACAAACAGTAATCAGGGGTGGTATTTCACCGCCCCTTTAAAATGCTTTGAGGTGAATAAATATGCTAAATTATATTCTTAGAAGACTACTATTTTTAATTCCATTATTACTGGCAATTTCAATTGTAGTTTTTTTTATGATTCATTTAATACCAGGTGACCCTGTGCAGATTATGCTTGGAGATAAAGGAACAGCAGAAGATGCTGCCAGATTGAGAACAGAACTGGGACTTGACAAACCTCTACATGTACAGTATTTTAAGTTTTTATCTAATCTGCTAAAAGGAGATTTAGGAAGATCTATTAGAAATAGAAATCCGGTTATTAATGAAATCGGGACTTCTTTTCCAGCAACAATTGAATTAACAATACTGAGTATGATTGTTGCCAGCGTTATTGGTGTTATAGCCGGAATAATATCTGCCATAAAACAGTACTCCTTAATAGATAATGTCACTATGGTTGCAGCTCTGCTGGGTATTTCTATGCCAGTTTTCTGGGTTGGGATGATGCTGATGCTGATTTTTGCTTCGAGGCTGGGCTGGCTGCCTATTTCAGGACGAATATCCAGAATGGCAGATCTTAATGTAATAACTAATTTTTATATTATAGATAGTATAATTACAAGTAATTGGGCAGCTTTTAAAAGCACTATATCACATCTTATTCTGCCGGCACTTACACTTGCAACAATACCGGTGGCTATGATTGCAAGAATGACAAGATCTACCACATTAGAGGTTTTGAATCAGGATTATATACGAACTGCTCGTGCAAAAGGTTTACCAGAAAAAATTGTAATTACAAAACATGTTCTGAAAAATTCACTTATTCCTGTGGTGACAATTATCGGCCTTCAGTTTGGAAGTTTTCTTGGTGGTGCAGTTTTAACAGAAACTGTTTTTGCCAGAGCCGGTGTTGGCCGGCTGCTGATTAATGGTATTTTAGGGCGAGATTTTCCGGTAATACAGGGAGCAGTGCTCTTTATTGCAACATTTTTTGTATTTATTAATTTAATAGTGGATTTATTATATTCCTATCTGGATCCACGCATACATTATTCTTAAAATGGAGGTGTGAAATTTGAATAATTTGGAAAAAAATCCAGAAGAAAATGAAGTAAAAAGTGAAAGTTTATGGAGTATTTCTTTTAAAAGACTCCGTAAAAATAAAACTGCAATTGCAGGAATAATAATAATTATAGTTTTTACTTTAATTGCTGTACTGGCTCCCTATATTGCACCATATGATCCATTTAATCAGAATTTTATCAAATCATTTCGCGCACCTTCATCTGAGCACTTTTTAGGAACTGATGAATTTGGAAGAGATATTTTCAGCCGCATTATTTATGGGGCCAGGATATCACTTCAGATTGGATTTATTGCTGTGTTTATAGCTTTAATTGTTGGTGTTGCTTTGGGACTTATTGCCGGTTATTATGGCGGCTGGATAGATATGGGGATTATGCGGATTATGGATTTGATGCTTTCTTTTCCGTACATACTGCTGGCCCTGGTAATAATGTCTATTTTGGGGCCGGGTATATATAATGCTATGATTGCTATTGGGATTGTATATGTACCTCAATATGCTCGCATAGTTCGCAGTTCTGTTCTTTCTATTAAAAAGAAAGAATATGTAATTGCAGCAAGAGCGTTAGGTGCAAATGACAGCCGAATTATCTTAAAACATGTACTTTTAAATTCAATGGCTCCTATTATTATTCAGACTACACTAAGTATAGGTCGTGCAATAATTAATGCAGCAGGATTAAGTTTCCTCGGTCTGGGTGCCCAGCCTCCAACACCAGAATGGGGTGCAATGCTGAGTAATGGGCAGGATTTTCTGCGTAATGCACCCTGGATTGCAACTTTTCCGGGGGTAGCAATTGCACTGCTGGTACTTGGATTTAATTTAGTTGGTGATGGATTAAGAGATGCACTGGATCCTCGACTGCATAAATAGATTTAAGATGATGCAGATATTGCAATTGAAGATTGTAAGTCAGAAAAGTTTAGGATTATGAAAATAAAAAAGGAGGGGTTAGGTTCATGAAAAAGGGATTCATTTTATTTTTAACTGTTGGTTTGATATTTTTGCTGGCGTTTTCTGCAGGAGCAGTTACTCCACAGAGAGTAGCTTATATTATCAACGGTGGACTTGGTGATCAGTCTTTTTATGATTCTGGGCAGAGAGGTATTGACAGAATTGAAGAAGAGTATGGGATCAAGACCACTACAATTGAATGTAATTTTGACACAGCAAAATATCAGCAGTCACTTCAGTCAGCAGTACAGTGGAATGCAGATGTAATTTTTATCATTTCTTATGGATTTGAAGATCTATTGAAACAGTATGCAGATAGATATCCGAATAAAATTTTTGTTAATATTGATACAGTTGTTCAAAATGATAAAAATACAATTACCAGTATTGATTTTATTGAAGAAGAAGGTGCATTTATGGCAGGAGTTACTGCTGGAATTGTAACAAAAGATACTTCATTAGAAGGAGTAAATGAAGAAAAAATAATTGGCGCTGTTGGTGGTGATGAAGATCCGGTTGTAAATTCATTTATTTTTGGATATGAGCAGGGAGCTCACTATATTGATGAGGAAATAGAGGTTAAAACGGTGTATGCAGGCACATGGACAGATCCTGTTAAAGGTAAACAGGCTGCTAATCAGCTGTATTCTCAAGGAGCAGATATTGTGTTCCAGATTGCTTCTTTAACTGGAAGTGGAGTACTGGAAGCGGCAGCTGAAAATGGAAAATATGCAATAGGTGTTGACTCAAATCAAAATGGAATTCAGCCAGGCCATGTGGTTACATCTGATTTAAAAAATGTTGGAGATGCTATTTACTCTGTTTTCGAAACTATTGTTAATGATGAGTTTGAACAGGGTGAAGTTCTGGAATATGGATTAAAAGAAGGTGGAGTTGGACTGGCAATAGACAAATATACTGAGGATATTCTATCTGCAGAACAGATTGAGAGGATAAAGTCTATTAATGAAAAAGTATCTGCAGGAGAAATTGTTATTGAGAGATATCAGTAAATATATAATTTAGCTTAACTGCTGAAATTTATTTAAACAGAGAAAAGGTTAAGGAGAGGGATAAACCCTCTCTTCTTTTATAAATTTAACGAAAAGAGGTGTAACTGTTGGCAGATCCAATTATTTCTATAAAATCTCTTTTGAAAATATATCCACCATCAACAGTAGCTGTTGATGGGGTTGATTTAGTTATTAATTCCGGTCAAATTCATGCAGTTATTGGAGAAAATGGAGCCGGCAAATCAACTTTAATGAAAGTAATATATGGACTTACTGCCAAAACTGATGGAGAGATTTATATAAATAACAAAAAAACTCATTTCAGTAACCCTCAGGAAGCTGTAAATGCAGGTATAGGAATGGTTCATCAGGAGTTTATGTTGATACCGAACTACACTGTATATGAAAATGTAATACTTGGCACTGAACCAGTAGGCAGATTTAATATACTGAAAAAAGAACAGTCAAGAAAAAAGGTCAGACAGCTTATTGAGGAGTATAATTTAAATTTACAGCTTGATTCAATTATAAATAATATATCTGTTGCAGCTCAGCAGAAAGTAGAGATACTGAAACTCCTGTATAGAGATGTTAATGTATTAATTTTAGATGAACCAACAGCTGTATTAACTCCTCAGGAAATAGAGGACCTATTTATGCGTCTAAAGAAATTGAGAGATGAAGGTAGAACTATTATTTTTATCAGCCATAAGCTTGATGAAGTTCTGGATTTATCTGATATTATAACGGTTATGAGAAAGGGTAAAAAAATTACAACTTTAGAAAACAAAAATTTGTCAAAGGCAGATCTGGCACGTGCCATGATAGGACGCGATGTTGTGTTTACTGTTAAAAAAGATAAAGCTTCACCAAAAGATGTGGTTTTTTCTGTTTCAAATTTAAAATATAAAAATGAGCAGGGTATAAAATTACTGGATAATATCAGTCTGGAAGTCAGAGCAGGTGAAATAGTGGGAGTTGCTGGTATAGAAGGTAATGGTCAATATGAATTAGTAAGATCGATCATCGGTCTTTTAACTCCAGACAGTGGGGAAATTAAAATTAATGATAAGCGAATAGATAAATTGAATATTCTAGACAGAAGAAAAGAAATGGCTTATGTACCACAGGATAGAAAAAATACAGGGAGTGCACAGGAACTCAGTCTGGTAGACAATAGTATCATGACACACCACAGAATAAATAAGAATCTGAGTGGTGCAAGAGATTATATTTTGTCCCGCAGAGGTGCCAGAGATTTAACAGATAAACTGATAAATAAATTTGAAGTAATATCAGAAAGTAAAAGTCAGCCTATAAAATCACTATCAGGTGGTAATCAGCAGCGCCTTATTGTAGGAAGGGAATTTATGCTGTCAGATAATTTTATTTTGCTGGATAATCCAACAAGAGGTCTGGATGTTGGTTCTATAGAATTTATCCAGCTGGAGATCATAAAAAAACGTGATCAGGGTGCAGCAGTTTTGCTGATTTCAGCTGATTTAGATGAGCTGTTTGGACTTTCTGACCGTCTGCTGGTAATACATGAAGGTAAAATTATAGCTGATAAAGATCCCACAAAAACAAACAAAGAAGAAATAGGGGCATATATGCTCGGAGCAGAGGCAGGTGATTACAGATGAAAAGGCAAATTTTAACATCCGCAGTTGGTATCATAACTGCTCTGCTGGTTGGATTAATAATTATGGCTGTTCAGGGATATCCTGCTTTTGATAGCTATTATCAGCTTTTTAATTACAGCCTTTTTTCAAAGTTTTCTTTTTTCAGCACACTTGCCAAAACAGCTCCTTTAATTCTAACAGGATTATCAGCAGCAGTAGCTTTTGGCAGTAATGCTGTTAATTTAGGTCAGGTTGGTCAATTTTTAATTGGTGGTATTAGTGTTACTGCAGCAGGATTATATATAGATCTTCCACCTGTAGTTATGATTCCACTGCTTATATTTATTGCTTTATTATCAGGGGCATTATATTCTGGAATTGCTGCCTGGTTAAGACTTAAATTTAATATGGATGAATTTATCACTACTTTAATGCTTAATTTTGTAGCCCAGTATTTTACAATGTATCTTATTAGTGGTCCACTGCTTGATAAAGAATTGTTTTCACCGATGACCAGACCTATAAATAAAAGTGGGTGGCTACCTGATCTCGGCGGTCTTGATAGTACAATTATTATAAGCATCATACTGTTAATAATAATTTATTTTATCTGGCATCATACCAAAGCTGGTTATGAGTGGAAGGTTATGGGAAGTAATGAGATGTTTGCAAAAGCTGGTGGAGCAAATATAGACAAGAATTATCTTAAAATTATGCTAATAAGTGGTGCACTGGCAGGCATGGCAGGTGCTATGCTTGTTATGGGTGGAGTACAGCACCGTTTTCTTAAAGGTATTGGTGCAAATTATGGCTGGGATGGGGTAATGATAGCAGTAGTTGCAGACAGCAGTATTATTGGGACTGCTTTTTACAGCTTCTTTTTTGCTATGATTCAAACTGGAGCCATGGGGATGGAACTTGAAACTTCTGTTCCATCAGAATTTGTTTTAATTTTACAGTCAATAACAGTTTTATTTGTGGTTGCCAGCAGGAAATCTGCACATCTGCTGTTAAATAGAATTAATATTTTATTAAGGATGAAGAATATTAAATCAGGGGGTGGAATAAAAGAAGATGAATTTATTGATTGAACTAATTCGTTCAACTTTTCTGGCCGCTGTTCCAATATTACTTGCCAGTCTGGGTGGAACCTATACTTATTATGCTGATATTTTTAATATAGCTATGGAGGGTATGATGCTTATTGGTGCATTTACTGCTGTGCTGGGAAGTTTTTTCAGCGGTTCCTGGGTGATTGGTATTTTAAGTGGTATTGCAGGTGGTTTGTTTACTGCTTTAATTTTTACAGTATTTGCTGTTTATCTCAAAACAGATGAATTTGTAACCGGAATTGCACTCAATTTATTTGCTCTGGGAGGAACCACATATTTTTTAAGGCAGATATTTTCTGTCAAAGGAGCTTTTACTTCTTCCAAAATAATTCCACTACCTGACTGGAATATACCTATTATAGAAAACATACCTGTACTGGGTGAACTATTAAGTGGTTATCCTTTCTTAGTTTATATAACATTTCTAATCGCTGTTCTGGTTGAAATACATATTTTTAAAACAAAGTTTGGACTCAGGCTTCGGGCTACAGGGGAAGATGATGCAGCAGTAGATTCTGTTGGTATCAAATCGGATATAATAAAAAGCAAAGCTATTTTGCTTTCCGGATTTTACTGTGGTCTGGCCGGTGTGTTTTTATCTTTAGGTTATGTTAATTTATTTGCAGAAAACATGTCAAATGGTAGAGGATGGATTTCACTTGCAGTTATTATTTTGACAAGAGGTAGACCTCTGGGACTGCTTTTTATGGCGCTTTTATTCGGCTTTTTTGATGGATTAGGTCTAGCACTTCAAAATACTTTTATTCCTTCACAGTTTACTCAGATGGTTCCATATCTGGCCACACTGGCTGCACTGTTTTTTTACTCACGAGAAAAAAAGAAGTCTAAGGGGGAAAGTAAAAATGAAAGCATGGCAGTATGAGTTTGAAAAAAGAAAAGAAGCTGAGCCTGTGCCATTAACTGATGCTGAAGAAAGCTGGTTTGGATTTGCAGAAATGATGGAGCAGAGGGAAAATTTGCTGGCAATGTTCTGGCAGAGTCAGGTTCCTGGGTCGAAGGCTCCAGAAGCGCTTTTTATAGAAATGATACAGGCGTGGTCCAATAGAGGTTATGACGTATCAGAAGCTGAAAAATATATTGAAGATGGTCTTAATGCACTTGCTGAAGGCAGAATGAGGGAACTGGAAATTATTTCTGCCAGAATTATGAAAGAACTGTGTGAAGCTCCAGTTGATGATGATCATTCTTACTGGCGTTATGAAAATCCTACCAGCTGGGCTGGAATCAGAGAAGCTATGAAGGCTGAAGGTGATCCGGAAAAAATTGAAATTGCAGGAGAAAAGCTGGAGGAAAAAATACTTGCCGGCTGGCAGGGCCAGATTGCCGGAGGTGCATATGGAACTGCTCTGGAAGGATATACAGGGGAAACTCTGGAAAAACATTATGGAGATAAGCTCAACTATTATGTAAGTGAACCTGATACTTATAATGATGATATTACATTTCAAATTGCTTTTTTAAAAGCACTTTCAGAAAATGGTTCAAAACTGGAATCAGATCATATAGCAGATAAATGGTTGGAATTAATTCCTTTTGGCTGGTCTGCCGAATATTTTGCCCTTGAAAATTTAAAAAGAGGTTTATATCCTCCGTTATCAGGCAGCTTTAATAATTTTTTCTCTGAATGGATAGGTGCTCAAATGAGGACAATGATTTGTGGTTTTACTGCTCCTGCTGATCCATTAAAGGCAGCTTATTATGCATATTTGGACAGCAGTGTTTCTCATGAGAAAAATGGAATTTATGGGGGTATACACAGTGCTGTAATGACATCACTTGCCTTCAATTATAATAATACCAGAGAAATAATTTACAGGTCCAAAGATTATATTCCTGTAGGAAGTGAGTTTTACCACTATTTTAAACTAGTTTTAAAAGCCTGTGAAAATAATAATAGTGCAAAAGAAAGCTGGAACAAAATCAAGCATGAGTTTAAAAAGTATAACTGGATTCATACATATCCAAATATGGCAGCAGTGGTGACAGCCCTGTATTATTGTGATAATAGCTTTGATAGGGCTGTGCGAATACTGGCAGGCTGTGGTCTGGATGTGGACTGCAATGCCGGTGAGGTTGGATCTATAATTGCTGTTATGGATCCAAAAACAATAACAAAAAAATGGATAGATCCATTTTCAGGAAAACTAAAAACATATCTGCCGGGTTATGAAGAATTATCAATAACAGGACTAGCCAACTGGACTGTAGAATCACAAATATTTTAAATTAAGGCAGGATTTTGGAGGTATGTCAAGAATATTTATTATAACTTTATGTGAGTTTAAAATCAAAAAGGGAGAGTGAAATTCCAAATGGAACAAGTGTATGTGGAAAAACGTGAACAGCTGCTGAATGATCTCAGTGATATGAGTGAAGTTGCAGAAGATATGCTGCAAAAAATTATTAAAGCCCTGGATAAAATGGATGTAGATACAGCCAGAGATATTATTAACAGAGATGATGTACTTGATAATTATAAGATAACAATAGAAGAAGAAGTTTCACGTTTACTTACCATGGAACAGCCGTTAACAAGTGATACATGGTTTGCCATTGCAATGGTAAAGATAGCTTCCGATTTAGAAAGAATAGGAGACCATGCAACTAATATTGCGGAGATTTTGCTTGAATTAAAAAATGAAAAAAGACTTACTCCTATCGTGATGATACCGGAACTTGCAGATATTGTTACCGACATGCTGGATGTTGTACTGGAATCTTTTGCAACAAAAAATGCAGACCTTGCTGAGGCAGCCTGTAGAATGGACGAAAAAGCGGACAACATGTATGATCAGGTTTATGATAAAGGTATAAAACTTTTGAGTAAGAATGAAAAACAGCTAAATATTCAGCAGGTTGTTAAATATTTAAATCTTGCCAAATCCCTGGAAAGAGTAGGAGATCACGCCACAAATATTGGTGAAGAAACTATTTTTTTAATCACTGGTAAAAGAGTTAAATATTAAAAATAATTTTATTAAAAATGTTAAAAAAATTTCCCTAAATTTTTATTTTGATTTACGGGAGATGCTCACTTATAGAAGATAAAAGGGCCAGCCGGCCCTTTTATTGTTTATAGTTTAGTTTTTGATATAGAGTTTTGTTAATGTTTAAAGTTTTTTAAATTTTGTGTAAATCCTGATTGTAATTTATAGAGGGAGGAGATTTACACAGAAGAACAGACAGCTTCTGCAGCCACAGCTGCAGCTGCAGTACCTACCTGATTTATGTCTGCATTTATTTTATTTGAAGCAAGAGTAAAAACAGTATCCCCATCAAGCATTGTATGGACAGGATAAATAGTGCGGGCAAGTCCATCCTGTGCCATTATTGATACACGATTTGCTTCACTTTTGTTTAAACGGGCATTGGTAGCTATCACTGCTAAAGTTGTGTTTTCTCTTTTAAGACCAGTATTAAGCTCAGGTTTATTTAAAAAAATTGATTCAGTATCAATAAAATTTCCATTTTCATCTTTAGCCCCTGCAGCTATTTTTCCTGTTTTATAATCTTTGATATCTCCAAATGCATTTACCACCACCAGAGCTGCAACTATCAGTTTTCCTATTTTTATGGCTGCATGGCCTAATTTTGTTTTGTGGGCATATTTCATGCCATTTATTTTTCCACAGGTTGCTCCGGCAGCAGCACCAATGCTTTTATTTTCAAGTGGGGAATTATCAGCATTTCTGCAGGCTTGATAGGCCATTTTTTTATCAGGTCTGATTTTAGAACTTTTATATTCCAGATCATATATCACTGCAGCAGGAACTATTGGCACATATCCACTACCGGTCTGGAAACCTGTACCCTGTTCTTCCAGATAATCCATAACACCTGCAGCAGCATCAAGTCCAAAAGCACTTCCACCTGTCAGCAAAACTGCATTTATATTCTGTATTACTGCTTCTGAAGCTAGAAGAGCACTTTCTCGTGTGCCTGGGGCACCACCTCTTACTTCAGCGCCAGCAGAAAAATTATTGCCGCAGATGATAACTGTACAGCCAGTTCCTCCTTCTATGTTTTCTGCATTTCCTACCTTTATTCCATCTACAGCTGTAATATCATTATTCATATTATCTCCCCTTCATTTTGCTTAAGTTTTATACTTTATTTAATTTCTATTGTATTTTACTTCTTTTTCAAACTGCCTGTTCCTTCCTGATACATATTTTTCGCAATTATTTACCAGCAGGTAAAGTAAACCTCAAATATTTTTATCTGAATAGAGTTTCCCCAAAATAATTTTTACAGCTTAATTTGAAAAATAAGGAAAGGCTTTTTTGTCTGATAGGAAGGAAAATAATAATATATATTTAATATTTAATATATATGGTTATATATAAAAAATATGGAGGTGGATTTATTGATAACTAAAAGATTATTTGCTGGTTTTCTGATTTTAGTGCTGGTAATGGGATTAACTGTGGTGGCAGCTGCTGAAGAGGTCAATATTCGTATTTATCACCATAATGACACACATGCGAGAGTAGAAGAAGGCAGTTATGCAGGTATGGGTTTTGCTAAAATTGCCGCTCTGGTTAAAGAAGGCAGAAAAAAAATGGATAATGTTCTTTATCTTGATGCTGGTGATGCATTTCACGGCCAGGTGATAGCAAATGTGAATGAAGGGGAAGCAATAGCCTATATATTTAACATCATGGACCTTGATGTAATGACACTTGGAAATCATGATTTTAATTATGGACAGCAGCGCCTCAGAGAGCTGAAAGAAATAAGTGACTTTCCACTGCTGGCTGCCAATCTAAAAGAAGAAGATGGAACAGATTCTCCATTGGCAGATGATTATGTTATTAAAGAATATGATGGAGTTAAAGTTGGAATCTTTGGCCTTGCAACTCCAGAAACAGCTTATAAAACTCATCCTAAAAATATAGAAGGACTTGTATTTGCAGATCCGGTTAAATCAGCTAGA
The DNA here is from genome assembly GCF_003338615.1 of Halanaerobium sp. DL-01. Lineage (NCBI taxonomy): Bacteria > Bacillati > Bacillota > Clostridia > Halanaerobiales > Halanaerobiaceae > Halanaerobium > Halanaerobium sp. DL-01. The sequence goes on along the minus strand of NZ_QPJN01000007.1, from coordinate 20,255 downwards.
GATATGGTTGAAGAATTGGAAGGAAAAACTGATGTAATTATTGGCCTTTTTCATTTGGGATTAAGTGAGGAAAGTAATTATACAAGTAAAATGGTAGCACAACAGGTTGATGGGATAGATGTAATAGTTGATGGACACAGCCACCACACACTGGAAAAAGGTATGATGGTTAATGACACATTGATTACAATGGCAGGTGAATATGATAAATATCTGGGTGTGATTGATCTGGTGGTTGAGAATGGTAATCTAAAATCCAAAAAAGCATCTCTGATAAGTAAAGAGATGGCAGAAGATGTTAAACCCGATAAAATAATCTCAATGGTCGTTGATAGTATGAATGCAGCCAATGAGAAGATTACTTCTCAGGTTGTAGGTGCTGCTCTGATAGAACTTGAGGGTGACCGAGCAGTTGTGCGTACTGGAGAGAGCAATCTCGGTAATATGATTGCTGATGCAATAAAAATTAAACTTGATGCAGATGCTGCTGTTACAAATGGAGGTGGTATCAGAGCTTCAATTAATAAAGGAGAAATAACAAAAGGAGAGGTGATTACAGTTCTTCCTTTTGGAAATACAGCAATGGCGATTAGAGTTAAAGGTTCTGATCTGAGGGCTGCTTTAGAACATGGTGTTTCCAAATACCCTGCTGAAGAAGGTCTTTTTCCACAGGTCTCTGGAATAAAGTTTACCTTTGAACCTGATAAAAATCCTGGAGAAAGAATTCAGGAAGTATGGGTTAAAGGTGAAAAGCTGGACCCAGCCAGAGATTACGTTATTGCTACAAATGACTTTATGGCTGCAGGTGGAGATGGATATACTATGTTTACTGATGCTCCAATAGTAAAAGAAGCCGGTGGACTGGAAGAAGTAGTTATGGAGTATTTAGAAAATAGATCACCGGTAGCACCTAAACTGGAAGGCAGAATAACAGTCGAGTAAATTCTAAAAAGAATTTGAGGAAACTTCTTTTGTAAGGGGTATACTTTACAATATCAAAAAAATTGGATAAAATTAATTTATAATTTAATTAGTTAAATTACTAAAAGGAGGTAATTAAAATTACTGGAGAAACTGTTGGATTTTTATCTATTATACCGCCGATACTGGCTATTTTGCTTGCCATGTACACAAGAGAAGTTCTTATATCATTATTTGCAGGTGTCTGGTCTGCTGCATTAATTATTAGTCGCTGGAATCCAATTTCTGCGACTTCATTATCTCTGCGCTGGATCGTTAATACTGTTAATGATCCCTGGAATGCTAAATTTTTAATTTTGATTATGTTGATGGGAGCTGGAGCTGCCTTAATTTACAAATCGGGAAGTGTGCTGGCCCTGGAAAATTGGATGGGCAGTGCCGTTAGAACTTCAAGGGATTCACAGATTTTAACCTGGATGATTGGGATGTTTATCTTTATCGACTCTTATACCAGTACAATTGTAACTGGAAATGCAACCCGGGATGTGAGTATCAAAAATAAAACATCCAGAGAAGCACATTCCTATATATTAGACTCCACAACAGCTCCGGTGACAACCTTTGGCCCGGTTTCAAACTGGATTGGTTATCAGGTTTCGATGATTGCTGCTGGATTTGCTGCAGCAGGAATCACTGCAGAACAGATTGGAGTTACTCCATATGCAGTATTTTTGCGCTCTATTCCATGGAATTTTTACTGCCTGCTGGCATTTTTTACAGTTGGTTTTATAACAATAAGTCAGCGGTATTATGGTCCGATGCTTGATGCAGAATGGAGATCTCGTAAGGAAGGTAAGTTAATGAGGGATGGAGCAGAGGCACTGTCAGATATAAGTACTGATGTAGGTGAACAGAGCAGTAAAAATCCGAAGCTGATCAATTTCTTTTTGCCTATATTCTCTCTGCTTGCTGTAAGTGTTTTTTCTATGTGGTGGCTTGGTGACGGCTATCAGGCCGGAGTTAGTATTGCTCAGGCTTTTCAGGAGACTGATATAGCACTGGCACTGCTTTATGGTTCCTTTGCCTTTGTCTTTTTTGCTCTTGTCGGAGCTCTGGCTTATAAAACGATGTCCTTAAGTGAAGCCAGTGATGCAATTATTGATGGATTTAAAACAATGATTATTGCTGCTGCGATTATTATTTTAGCCTGGACAATTGGTCATGCAACTGATCAGGTTGGTACAGCAGAATATGTAGTAAATATTCTGATGAATATGGGTCTGCCGGGTAGAGCACTGCCGATAATTATTTTTCTGGCTGCTATGTTTATTTCCTTTACCACAGGTACTTCCTGGGGTACGATGGCAATTCTAACTCCAATTGCTGTTTCTACAGGTTATGAGCTGGTTGGATTCAGTATTGTACCTGTTTTAATGGGTATTTTATTTGGCGGAGCTATTTTTGGAGATCATGTTTCACCTATTTCTGATACGACAGTAATGTCATCAATTTTTGCTGGGTCTGATCATATTGATCATGTAAGTTCACAGATTCCTTATGCATTAACAGCAGCTGGAGCTACAGTGATGACATTAATCTTATATGCTCTGGGAATAGATTCTGTAGTTATTTTACTTATTACTGCTTTTGGGCTGACAATTGTTATGTCAGTTCTGTTTAATAAATATGATGCAGGTAGAAAAGGTCTTCCGGAAGTAATGCCTACAGTAGAAGAAATTGAGGCAGGAAATACAGAAGGCAGCAAAATAAAGACCTTTAACAAAATAGCAGTAGCGGCTTCTGCTTTTTATCTTTTTTATATGGCAAGTATTTTTCTCTTTGCCAATCTAGCATCTTAGATAAAGCTTTTGTACTGCTTTAACCCCTGTAAACTTCAGCAGAGAGTGATTTCTGCTGAAGTGATAGGGGTTTTTTCGATTTTAAAGGTTGTGAAAATAATGATTTGTGCTTAGATTCGATTTAGTGAGGTTTTTCTGCTATAATAATGAATAGATTAATAAATTTAAAGAAACAAATATGGAATTGTAAACAGAACAAAAAAAGGAGTTACTGATAAATTAAATGGAAAGTTCAAAACAGAATTCTAATAAAAATAGTGAGCAGAAAGTTGATAATTCTCGAGATCAGTTTATGGTGATATGTCGGGATGATATGGAAAAACGGGGCTGGGAAAAGCTTGATTATATTATTGTAAGTGGAGATGCTTATGTAGATCATCCATCTTTTGGAACTGCAATAATTGCCAGAGTACTGGAAGATGCAGGTTTTAGAGTCGGGATTATTGCCCAGCCAGACTGGAGAGATACATCGGATTTTAAAAAACTGGGGAAACCTAAATATGCTTTTTTAGTGACTGCAGGGAATATGGATTCCATGGTTAATCATTACACTGTAGGTCGCAATAGGCGCAGGTATGATAATTATTCACCAGGTGGAAAAAGTAATTTGCGTCCAGATAGAGCTACAATAGTATATACAAATAAAATTAGAGAAGTGTATGGAAGTATACCTGTCATATTAGGAGGTATTGAAGCCAGTCTGCGCAGATTTGCCTATTATGATTACTGGGATAACAAAGTGCGGAGATCAATACTGTTTGATACACGTGCAGATCTGCTTGTTTATGGAATGGGAGAACATCAGATTCTGGAAATTGCCGAAAATATGGCTTCAGGACTTGATATTAAATATATAACTCATATTCCTGGAACTGTGTTTATTGCTGACAGTTTGGATAATCTTTATAATTATAAGCTGCTTCCGACTTATGATGAGGTAAGAACAGATAAAAAGAAATATGCTTATTCATTTAAACTTCAATATGAAGAACAGGATCCTATTAGAGGAGAAGTTCTTGTCCAGCAGCATAAAGATAAATTTCTTGTGCAGAATCCACCGGTAGACCCCTTAAACAGGGAAGAGCTGGATCACATTTATTCACTGCCATATCAGAGAGATTATCACCCTGTATATGAGGATCTGGGTGGTGTTCCTGCCATAAAAGAAGTGAAATTTAGTCTTATTAGTTCACGTGGTTGTTTTGGATCATGTTCATTTTGTGCACTTGCATTTCATCAGGGAAAGATGATAACCTCACGCAGCAGAGATTCACTGGTAGAAGAAGCTCAAAAACTTATTAATATGCCGGATTTTAAGGGGTATATACATGATGTAGGTGGACCTACTGCTAACTTCAGACAGCCTTCCTGTACAGATCAACTTTCGCGAGGTATGTGTAAAGGAAAAGAATGTCTGTTTCCTAAACCCTGCAGTAAACTGGAGGTTGATCATGCTGAATATTTGGAGCTTTTAAAGGAGCTGAGGAATCTTAAAGGTGTAAAAAAAGTATTTATAAGATCAGGGATTAGATTTGATTATCTGCTGGAAGATAATAATGAGGAATTTTTTAGAGAAATGTGCAGACATCATGTAAGCGGTCAGCTGAAAGTAGCTCCAGAACATGTTTCAGAAGAAGTGCTCTACAGAATGGGTAAACCAAAAATAGATGTATTCGAAAAATTTAGAAAAAGATTTTATGAGATAAATGATGAAATCGATAAAGAACAGTATATTATTCCCTATTTTATATCAAGTCATCCAGGCAGCAGACTTGAAGATGCTGTCAGTCTGGCAGAATATCTGCGGGATATTAATCATCATCCAGAACAGGTTCAGGACTTTTATCCTACACCTGGTACTATGTCAACTGCTATGTATTATAGTGGTTATGATCCAAGAACAATGGAAAAAATATATGTGGCAAAAAGTCAAAAAGAGAAAAAAATGCAGAGAGCACTGCTGCAGTATCATAAAAAAAGCAATTATCAGACTGTAAAAAAGGCGTTAAAAAGAGCCGGCAGGGAAGATTTGATCGGCTATGATAAAAAAGCTCTTATAAAACCCAGCTCCAGTTCTTAAAATATTTTTATTTTTTAAATAAGGTATGGTTCTCCCACAAAAAGGTATAATTTTTTAAAACAGACTGGGGATGGGAAATAAGCTGCAGTACTTTATGTGCTAATTTAAGTATATAAATTAATACAAAAAAGATATAAAAAAAATTTAAATACAGGAGTGTGTATCTATGAAGACTGAAAAAAAATACGAAAAACTAAAAAATATACTGAGTGAACTGGGCAATTTTGTAGTTGCTTTTTCGGGTGGTGTGGACAGTACATTTCTTGCAGCAGCAGCTCAGGATGCAGGTGCTGATTTTACTGCACTTACAGTAAAAACACCATTTGTTCCCCAAAAGGAAATCGAGGAGCTTGAAGAACTTGTAGAAAAACTATCATTAAATCATAAAGAAATTGAGTTAAAGCTGGAGGAACTGGGGGAGGCTGTGGAAAACTCGCCGGAAAGATGTTATTACTGTAAGAAAAAAATATTTGGAGAGATTAAAAAATTTGCCGGGGGAAGAATTATTGTTGAAGGCTCCAATACTGATGATATAGGTGATTATAGACCCGGGTTGAAAGCTTTAAAAGAACTTAAAATTAGGAGTCCACTATTAGAGGTAGATCTCAGTAAAAAAGAAATTAGAGAATTGTCATACAGCCTGGGACTTCCTACCTGGGATAAACCTTCACTTTCCTGTCTGGCCACCCGAATTATCTATGGAGACAAAATTTCCAAAGAAAAATTGAATAAAATAGAAGCGGCAGAAGGATTTCTTATGGAAAGGGGTTTTGAACAGCTTAGAGTGAGAGATCATAATAATCTGGCCAGAATTGAAGTTGGTGCTGATGAAAGAGAGAAATTTATGGATATAGAACTAATAGATGCTGTTGAGGCATATTTTAAGAAACTGGGATTTGAATATGTCACATTTGATTTAGCTGGATATAGATCGGGCAGTATGAATCGGATGCTTAAAGGAGGTACTGATGAATAAAGAAGATATAAAATCTGTTTTAACAAAGGTAAAAAGTGGAGAAATAGAAATTGATGCTGCAATGGATGAACTTAAAGATCTTCCCTTCAAGGATCTGGGTTATGCCAAAATTGATAATCACAGAAGTCTTCGCAATGGATTTCCGGAAGTTATTTACTGTGAGAACAAATCACTTGATGAGGTAGAAGGTATTATTAAGGAAATGATGAAAAAAAGAAATAATATTCTTGCAACAAGGGCAAACCGAGAAGTCTACAACCGAATAAAAGATATTGAGCCGGAAGCAGAATATTATGAAAGAGCAAAAATTATATTTATTAAGAAAAGAGAATTGAAAAAAACAGAGAATAAAATTATTGTAGTTACAGGTGGCACATCAGATTTAGCAGTTGCTGAAGAAGCAGCAATTACAGCAGAAGTGCTCGGCAACAGTGTGGAAAGACTTTATGATGTTGGAGTGGCTGGAATCCACCGTCTTTTATTAAATATGGATAAGCTTAATGAAGCCAGTGTGATTATAACAGTTGCTGGAATGGAAGGGGCACTTGCCAGTGTTGTTGGAGGTCTGGTGGATAAACCGGTAATAGCTGTACCTACAAGTGTTGGTTATGGGACCAATTTTGGTGGTGTTTCGGCTCTGCTTACTATGCTCAACAGCTGTGCAAGTGGTGTTGGGGTTGTAAATATTGATAATGGATTTGGAGCTGCCTATCTGGCGGCTACAATTAATATGCAGATAGAAAATGCAGGAAAAGAGGGAAGGTAAAATGGAAAAAATACTATATTTTGAATGCAGTTCAGGAATTAGTGGTGATATGACAATTGCTGCACTGCTGGATTTAGGTCTGGATCAGGAGGAATTTTTAAATAAGCTTAAAAAACTTAATTTATCCGGTTATAAAATAGAGATAAAGAAAACACAGAAAAATGGAATTACAGGAACTGATTTTAAAGTGCTTTTGAACAACACAGCACATCCTGACCATATTTATGAAGATAGTCGTGATCATGAGCACAGTCATCATGATCACGAACACTATCATGACCATAATCACAATGATGACCAGCACAGCCATAATTATGATAAAAAAAATCACAATCATGTTCATAAAGAAGATAAAGGCCATCATCATCCGGGCAGTGGAGAACATCATCACCGCAATCTCGGTGATATAGAGAAACTGATCGATGAAAGTGAGTTAAATGAAAACATAAAAGAATTGAGCAAAAAGATTTTTAGCTATGTAGCCGAAGCAGAGGCAAAAGTGCACAGTAAGCCTTTAAATGAAGTTCACTTTCATGAAGTCGGAGCAGTTGATTCTATTGTAGATATTGTAGGTACTGCAATACTGATAGATATGCTTGATGCTGACTATATTTATTCTTCAGCAGTTCCAATTGGTTCTGGTTTTGTAAATGTGGCCCATGGGAATATACCAGTACCGGCTCCGGCAACTATAGAAATTCTTAAGGATGTACCTGTATATGCGTCTGGTATTAAAAGTGAACTTGTAACTCCAACCGGTGCTGCTATTATAAAAACTCTGGCAGAAGAGTTCTGCCCTCTGCCTGAGGTCAAGATTAAGAAAATTGCCTATGGTGCAGGAAAAAAAGATCTGGAAATAACAAATATGCTGAGGCTTTATCTGGCTGAAAAATCTAAAAAAAAAGTGAAAAACTGCTGATTCTAGAAACAAATATTGACGATATGAGTGGGGAGATTTATTCTTATTTATTTCCAGAATTGTTTACCGCCGGAGCTCTGGATGTTTATTTAACAAATATATATATGAAGAAAAATCGTCCTGCCCAGAAACTTAGTGTTCTCTGTACAGAAGAAAAACGAGAAAAACTGGAAAAAATTATCTTTAATGAAACAACAACTTTAGGTATAAGGAGATATTTTGTTGAAAGAAGCTCTCTGAAGAGAGAACAGTTTATATTTGATTCTTCTCTCGGAAAAGTAAAAATTAAATCTGCTTATCTGGATGGGGAGAAAATTAAATCTGCTCCAGAATATGAAGACTGCAGAAAGCTGGCACAAGAAAATGATATTCCACTTAAAGATGTTTATGATTTGATTAAAAGAGAAGCTGAATAATGGTTTTAACAAATAAAAAGCATGGTTCTCCCACAAAAAGGATATTTGCGTCTCTAACTCATTAAGATTGATTAACGAAAAATGCCTAATGTTCCGCAAATACCCTTTTTGTGGACACATCAAAGCATATAAAAACAAAATAAGTGCTGAGTGCCTGGTTTTTTCATCTAACAGGCACTTTTTTCTTTTTTAAAAGGTTTTTTTAATTAAATACAGAATAGTATTATATAGTAGCACGAATTGCATTTTCGTGCTACTATATAAAGGAGGAGGTGTTTTTGTGTCCAGTTTAAAGCGTTTTGGCGTTTCAATAGATGAGGAACTTCTTGAGCATTTTGATAAAATTAATGAAGGAGTATATAATAACAGGTCTGAAGCAATAAGAGATCTGATTAGAGAAAAAATAATAGAAGAAGAAAATAAGACAGATGAATCAATCGTAGTGGGAACTTTAACACTTATTTATGACCACCATAAATTCGCTTTAACCGATAAAATGAATCAGCTGCAGCATGATTATCACTGTATGTTTAAGAGCAATCTTCATATTCATTTAAATTATGATTACTGTCTGGAAGTAATTGTTGTTGAAGGTAAGATGAAAAAGCTGAATGAGGTTACAAGAAGACTTATTGCACTCAAGGGAGTTAAACATGGGGAATTGACTGTTGTCAACATAAAGGCTTTGGAGGATAGAGAATAATAATAGAGAGAGTGATATTATTGGAATTAATAGAGATAGGATATGTAAAAAGCAAATATAAAAAACCGGTTGGACCTGATAAAATGAAAAAAGCAAGAAGTATAATTGAAGTAAAAGAGGAGTATCAACAGGGGCTTGATAAGCTGGATGAATATGATTATATTCAGGTTTTATTTTACCTCCATAAGTCAGAAGGTTTTGATCTGGTAAGCAGAAGAAGAATGGGGCCCAAACGGGGTGTTTTTGCGTCTCGGAGTCCGCGCCGCCCCAATTCAATAGGAATGACTACAGTAGAAATATTAAAAATAGAGGACAATAAAATTCATGTTTATGGACTTGATGCAATAGATATGACACCTGTAATAGATATTAAGCCCTATACACCATTTATGGATACCCCGGCACTGTCAATGCAGAAAGAAAACCCACGCTATGAAATTGATAAGATGATTAAATATAAAAATATGAATGAGCTGCTGCTTAAGGCAGGAGAACTTCATGGACATTTCTGCCCCTATCTTGCTTTAGGAGTTGTGGCAGCTGTTGATGGAGTGCGTAAATTAGATGTAACAAATGATGGTATGGAAAAAATGCTGGCAGTGGTTGAGACCAACAGCTGTTTTAGTGATGGAATCCAGTATATCAGTGGTTCAACTTTTGGAAACAATGGGCTTATATATAGGGATCTGGGTAAAACTGCTGTTACATTTGCAAAAAGAAATGGAGGTAATATCAGATATATTTTAAAAGATGAGAAAGATTTTATAAAGGATAATTATCCAGAGGCAAAAGAACTTTTCAATAAGGTAATTACCCGCAGAGATGGTACAGATACTGAAGCAGAAAGGCTCAAAGAGGTATGGAAAACTATAGCTTTTGAGATTATAGAAAAAGAAGCAGAAAATGTTTTTAACATTTATCAGAATATAGAAATAGATATTCCAGAATATGCACCCATTTTTGAAGATCAATTTTGTGAAAAATGTGGAGAAAAAATTATGGCTTCCAAATCAGTGAAAAATGGTGGTAGAATTTTGTGCAGATCATGTGCAGGAACAGAATATTTCCAAGTTGACGGAAGTGGAATTGTCAGAAAAATCGAATAGGATAAAATTTATTCAGTTAAACTGCTAATGTAAAAAATTTATTTATGACAAAATCTTTTTTTTGCAGCTCTAAAAATAATTTTCTGAAAACTCTATAATATATTTTCTTGTTAAATTAAGACTCATATAGTATAATATAATTGAACCAACAGAGAGAGAAACTTAGTTTGTTTATGTGGTCGTTTTGTTTACTAAAAAGGAACAAAGTAGACGTGTAGCGAGAATGTTCCCTTACCAAAATCCAAAATTAAAGGGAGGGGCATTTAAAATGACAATCTTTAAGTATAAGCAACTTCAAAATGATGTTAAGACAAAAGAAATTGACGCCAGAGGATATGATAAACTTAAAAGCAAAGCTTTAGTTGATTATTACATGAATGGTGGTTATTAAAAAAGAATCAATTGTAAAATGATGTTTTATTTACCGGAGCTGTAAGGCTCCGGTTTTTATTTGACATTAAATAAAAAATTAGGTAAAATAATTATGAGATAAAAATTATATAACTCCGAGTATTTTGTTCCTAAGGATGTATAGAATATATATCTATGGAGAAAATACCGATAGGGTCAGTAGGGAAACATTCTGACCTCCCGGATTGGAAAGGAGTGATGATTTTGTTTGAATTTAATGGTGTAGACCCACCTTTTACCTTCCGGTAAATTATTTATACGGAAGGTTTTTTTATTGTTTTTTTTATTGTTAAGATTATTTATATTTTTAACAATATTCAGAATATAAAGGGGGGTTTCTTATGAACAAAAAATTATCAATTTTTCTAATTATTTTAATGATTACTCTGGTGTTTAGTGGTATGGCGCTGGCTCAGGACAGATTAATTCTGGCAACAACAACAAGCACAGAAAATTCCGGACTTCTCGATGAAATACTGCCTACATTTGAAGAAAAATTTGATGTTAGAGTAGATGTTATTGCAGTTGGTACAGGTAGAGCCATTAGTCTTGCAGAAAATGGAGATGCAGATATTATACTTGTACATGCAAGAGCAGCAGAAGATGCTTTTGTAGAAGCTGGTTATGGTGTTAACAGAAGAGATGTTATGTATAATGATTTTGTTATTTTAGGTCCAGCAGATGATCCTGCAGGAGTTAAGGGTATGGAATCAGCTGTAGCAGCACTTGAAAAAATTGCTAATTCGGAAAGTAATTTTATTTCTCGTGGTGATGACTCAGGAACACACAAAAAAGAGTTAAGCCTCTGGGAAAAAGCATCAGTTAAACCATCTGGCAGCTGGTATATGGAAACAGGACAGGGTATGGGGGCAAGCATCAATGTAGCCAATGAAAAAGAAGGATATATTCTGGCCGATCGAGGTACATTTTTAGCTTACAGTGGAGATATAGATCTTGAACTACTTGTAAGTGGGGATCCGCTGCTGTTTAACCCATATGGAATAATTCCTGTAAATCCAGCCTACCATACACATGTTAATTATCAGAAAGCAATGGCCTTAGTAGGATATATAACTTCTCAGGAAGGTCAGCAGATGATTTATAATTATACTAAATATGGTGAAAGATTGTTTAATCCATCTGCAATAACACCGGAAAATTTTAACTAAAGATATTTTCTCCAAAATAAATAATATAGTAGTATTATGTTATTATAGATAGAGGTGAAGAAAGATGAACTATATAATAGAAGCATTTCAGGAAGCATGGTATTTAATCATTGGATTTGATAGAGAACTTTTTAATGTGGTTTCAACATCACTGCGTCTTTCTATTACATCAACTTTCTTTGCCTCTATTATAGGAATTCCTGCCGGTATATTTATCGGCAGGACTAATTTTGGACGTAAAAAAATAGTAAATATAATATTAAATACTCTTCTGGGCCTGCCGACTGTGGTTGTGGGAATATTTGTGTATTCCCTTATTTCTAGAAGAGGAATTCTGGGAGAATATGAGATGCTATTTTCTTTTAGAGGTATCATTATTGGTCAGATAATTTTAATTGTCCCACTGATAACTGCTTTAATAAGAAATGCTATTTATTCACTTGATGAAAAGCTCTACAAAACAGCTCTTTCTCTTGGAGCAACAAAAATTCAGCAGTTTAAACTTTTATTACTGGAAGCCCGATATGGAATTATGGGGGCTGTTATTACAGGTTTTGGCCGTGTATTAGGTGAGGTCGGAATTTCTATGATGCTGGGTGGAAATATTAAAGGAGTTACCAGAACAATTACTACTGCAATGGCTCTTGAAACAAATAAAGGTCGTTTTGGATTTGGGCTTGCCCTGGGGCTGATACTGCTTCTTCTTGCTTTTATAATCAATATTGGTGTATATTCTCTGCAGGAGGGGAAAGAATATGAGCAGCGATAAAATTATTTTAAAGGCTTTAAATATAAAAAAAAATATAAAAGGGAAAAATATACTGAATCTGCGGGAGTTTAATGTTTATGAGGGTCAGTTTAATTTTATTATCGGGCATAATGGAAGTGGAAAGACAACATTATTAAATATATTATCTCTTGTAGATGATGATTTTAGTGGTGATCTGATATATAAAAATCAGACTATTGGTCCTAAAACTGATAAAGTTAAGCTCAGAAGAAGATTTTCTGTAATCTGGCAGAATCCATATTTTTACCGAGGTAGTGTAATTTATAATATAAGCCTTCCCCTCAGACTGCGTGGTCTAAATAAAAATCAATATCTCAAAAAAACGGAAGAAATAGCTAAAAGACTTGAAATAGAAAATCTGCTTGAACAGTCAGCTGCAACCCTTTCAGGAGGAGAAAAGCAAAAAGTATCTATAGCGAGAGCATTAATAACTGAACCGGAAATTGTCTTTGTTGATGAACCAACTACCAACCTTGATGAAGAAAGTATAGAATTTTTTAATTCACATTTTGCAGAACTTGTAACAGAGGAAATGACTGTGGTTATGGTGACACATGACAAAAACCAGATAAGAAGTCTGGCTGAAAAAATAACTGTACTCAAAAAAGGATCTGTACAGTACAGCGGCCCGATTAAAGGTCTGCACTATCAGAATGATAATAATTATTACAGTTCAAAGCAGGATTATCGACTTTTAATGAAGAACTAATAATGAAGAACTAATAATAAGGAGTTTCCCCATTTTCAACTCTAAAAATAATTTTTTGGAAACTTCCCTTAATAAAAAGAGGAGTGGTTCTTCTATGGAAAATTTGCTTTTGAAAAATGCTCTGCTGATAGATGAAAAAAGATCTCAGAAAGCTGATGTGCTTATAAAAGGAGAAAAAATTGCTTCTATCGGGAAACCAGGCAGTTTTTCTCAGGTAGAAAAAGCTGAAAATTTAAAAAATATTAATCTGAATGGTAAATACATATTTCCCGGTATTATAGATGCACATACACATTATTATTTAAAATCCAGAAATACAATTACTGCAGATGATTTTTATTCAGGCAGTATTTCTGCTGCAGCAGGTGGGGTAACAACTGTAATTGATTATATTGATTTTCCTCCAGATGCTGATTTTAAAAGTGCTTTTGAAAAAAGATGTCTTAAAGCAGCTGATTCTATTATCGATTACAATTTTCATCAGGTAATTGAGGATTTTAATCAGGAAATATCTAAAAAATTAAAAATTTTAAAAGAAATTGGAATTGCAAGTGTTAAGTTATTTACAACATATAGACGAGAAGGCTATGTGATAGAGCGCGGCAGATGGAGGGATGTACTAAAAAGACTGAAAGAACTCAAACTGCTTCCTACTGTACATGCTGAGGAAGATAAGCTTATTGAAGATTTAGAGAAAATATATTCAAAGCATAATTTAATATCTGCTGACATGCATCCTTCCATTCGGCCTGCAGTTGCAGAAGGACTGGCAGTTAAAGATATGGGTGAAGAAGCATTGCGGGCAGATATTCCCCTCTATATTGTTCATGTTTCTTCCGAATATGGGCTAAAGGAAATTAAAAAACTGAGGAAAAAAGGTGCGGAAATTATAGCAGAGACAGCACCCCATTATCTTCTGCTGGATCAGTCTTATCTTCGACAGGAAGAAGCACAGCTTTATTTAATGACTCCCCCTCTTAGAACAAAATATGATAATGAAATACTCTGGAACGGTGCAGCAGAAGGTGATTTTCAGGTGATTGCTACAGACCACTGTTCATTTACTCCCAGTCAAAAATTTAGGTCTCAATCAGCTCTTGATATCCTGCCCGGGATACCAGGTACAGAGACTCTGCTGGCTTTGATACATCATTTTGGAGTTAGAAGTGGAAAGTTTTCTTTAAATGAAATGATAAAAATGCTTGCTTATAATCCTGCCAGGATTTTTGGTTTATATCCTCAAAAGGGGTCACTGCAGGAAGGAACAGATGCTGATATAACAGTTTTTGATCCAGAAAAAAACATAAAATTAACTGCAGAAAATCTTCATTCTGCAGCTGGTTACAGTCCATATAAAAATTTTGAGGTAAAAGGCTCGGTATATATGACACTGCGAAGAGGTCAGATAATATTTGCTGAAAATAAAACAGCAGAAAAAGGAAGTGGAAAATTTATTCCTGCCAGCACTTCAGATTTTTTTCGCGAGGATCACTGATCTCCTGATTTAAAAAACAGGATAATTTGCACAGTCCCTGATTGATATGCTGTTCCTGTAAAAATACGTTATCTGGTACTTTAAGAGGAATTTCAGCAAAATTCCAGATGCCTTTAATTCCGGCCGCGACAAGGCGGTCGGTTATATTTTGGGCAGCTCCTTCTGGAACTGTGAGTGCTGCAATAGCAACTTTTTCTTTTTTAATAACTTTTTCTAGATTTTCCATCGGCTGAGTTTTTATATTATTAATATATAGGTCAATCAATTTTGGATTTTTGTCAAAAATTGCAGTTAGTTTATAACCTCTTTCTTCATAACCTCGATTGTAAGCCAGTGCCTGGCCCAGATACCCTGCACCAACAATTATAATTTTTTTTGTGTAATTAAACCCCATTATAATGCTTATCTGCTGAAACAGACAGTCAATATCATATCCATAACTTTTGCGGCCAAATGTGCCAAAATAACTTAAATCCTTTCTTATTAAAGAACTGCTGAGTCCGGTGAGTTCTGAGAGTTCTTCTGAAGATATATATTCTTTGCTGGAATCCTGGAGCATTTTAAGGTGATTATAATATAAAGGCAGTCTGTTTATAATAATTTCGGGTATTTTTTCAGTTGATTTTCCCATAACAGATTCTCCTTAATTAATAGTTTGTAAAAAATATAACAATCTTCAATTATATTTTATCTTACTATAATAATTATATCAAGCAGGATAAAAAGAAGATTTACAGAAATAATAATTAAGGAATGAACTCTGAAGTTTTAGATGGGGAGGGTTACCTGCCTATTTAAGGCAAAAAATTTTGTTTAAGAATAACATAATCGAGGAGGAATATTGATGGATAAATATAAAATAACAGATGAAAAACTTGAATTTAAATATGATTTCGAAAATTTTTCTTTTAAGAATACAGATGAGCTTGATTCTATGGAAGGAGAGATAATAGGACAGGATAGGGCTGCCAGAGCAGTTGATTTTGTCATGCATGTAAAAAAACCAGGCTATAATATATTTATGGCAGGACAGTCCGGTACAGGAAAATCAACTTATGCTGAAAAAATGGCAGAAAAAAAAGCAGAAAATATGGAATGCCCAAAAGATATCCTTTATGTTTTTAATTTTTCGGAATACGAAAAACCAAAGGTAATGTATGTACCGGCAGGTACGGGAGCTTCTTTAAAAAATGATATGGAAAAAATAATAGAAGAACTCAAAGAAGAGATACCGCGTGCTTTTGAAGGAGAAGAATATGATGAAGAGAGAAAAGAAATAATAAACCAGTATCAGCCAAAATCCACTAAATTGATGGAAGAATTTGAAAAAGAAGTAAAAGAACGGGGATTCCTTTTGCAGAATACCCCTCAGGGACTTGTTCCTATTCCATTAGATGAAGATGGAGAACCACTTTCACGTGAAGATTATCAGCAGCTGTCTGAAGAAGAAAAAAGTGAAATTAGAGAAGAAATTCAGGAGATTCAGACAGAAATCTCTCAGATTATGCGCCAGGTAAGATCTATCAAAGAAGAAGCACAGGAAGAGCTGGGAAGTTTGGAAAAGAAAATAGGTATTTCTGTAGTACAGCCTATTATTTGTCATCTCCAGGATAAATATGGTGATGTTCCTGAAATAGTTAATTATCTGCAGAAAGTTCAGGATGATATTGCGGAAAATATAAACCGCTTTCGCAGCAGTGATGATAATCAGAAACAGATGTTTCCGTTTGAAATAGATGAAGACGGCAGTTTTTTTAAACGTTATCATATAAATTTGTTTGTTAATCACAGTGATACAAAAGGTGCTCCTGTGGTTTACGAAACTAATCCAACTTATTATAACTTGTTTGGAAAGATAGAAGGTAAAAGTCAGTTTGGTACTATTACGACAGATTTTACAATGATAAGAAGCGGATCTCTTCACAGAGCTAATGGTGGCTTTTTAATTGTACATGCACATGATCTGCTCACAAACCCATTTTCCTGGGAGACTTTAAAAAGAAGTCTGATCAATGGGGAAATTACAGTAGAAAACATTGGTGAGCAGTACAGAAGTGTTCCCATTATTACACTGAAGCCTGAGGCAGTAGAGCTGGATTTAAAAATAATAATGATTGGTTCCCCCTATATTTATTATTTATTATATAATTATGATGAAGAATTTTCTGAGCTTTTTAAAATTAAAGCAGATTTTGATACTGAAATGGACAGAAATTCTGATAATATAGATAGATTTTCTGTTTTTATTTCTACAGTTATTGATAGAGATGATTTAAAACCATTTACAGCCTCAGCTGTGGCAAAGATGGTCGATTTTAGTTCCCGTCTAACAGGGGACAGACAAAAATTATCTACTAAATTTAATGAGCTGATAGATATTCTTTATGAGGCTGATGCATGGGCAGAAAGAAGTAATTCCACATATGTGACAGATGAGTTTGTACTAAAAGCTATAGAAGAAAAAGAAAAGCGCTCCAACCTGCTTGAGGAGAAAGTGCAGGAAAGAATAGATAGAGATATACTGCTGGTAGATGTAAGCGGCTGGGAAGTTGGTCAGATAAATGGACTTTCCGTCTATCAGGCGGGAAATTATGCTTTTGGACGGCCTTCCAGAATAACTGCCAGAACATACCTTGGAAAAGAAGGTGTTATAAATATAGAGCGTGAGGTTAAAATGAGTGGGCAGATACACAGTAAGGGTGTATTAATTTTAACTGGCTATCTTGGTGGTCAATATGCTCAAGAAAACCCACTTAGTTTAACTGCATCCATAGCATTTGAACAGAGCTATGGTGGTATTGATGGTGACAGTGCTACCTGTGCTGAAGTTGTGGCACTTCTTTCTTCACTATCAGATATACCTATTAGACAGGATATTGCTATTACAGGTTCTATGAACCAGAAGGGAGTAGTACAGCCGATAGGTGGAGTCAACGAAAAGGTAGAAGGCTTTTTTGCAGTATGTAGGGCAAAGGGATTGAGCGGAAGTCAGGGTGTTGTGATTCCTGAGAGAAATATAGATAATCTGATGTTAAATGATGAAGTTTTAGATGCGGTAAAAAATAATCAATTCCATCTGTACAGTGTTGAAAAGATAGACCAGGCACTGGAAATCATGCTGGATACACCGGCAGATGAAGTGCACAAAAAAGTAAAAGCAGTATTAAAAGAATATGCAGAAGTTGAGGAATCTTTAGAAGAGAATGATAGAAGTTAAAGTCTGCTGACAAACATCACGGGTCTGTCTTAAGAAGGATCAACTTTAGGAGCTGAAAAAATGAGGAAAAAATTAATTAAAAATATAAATATTATAACTAACGATAAAATTATCTGTGGTGGATCAATTGTTTTTGGAGAAAAAATAGAAAAAATTGTCCCATATATTTTAGAGGACAGTTCTGATCTGGAAGTTATTGATGGTAAAGGTGCATATCTTTCAGCAGGATTTATAGATATTCACACACACGGAGCTTCAGGTCGAGATACTATGGAAGCTGATTATAATGCATTAAATTCTATTAGTAAAACACTTGCCAAACATGGTGTTACTGCATTTTTGCCGACAACAATGACTATGAGCCCTGACCAAATAAAAAGGGCATTATCTGCTGTCAGAGAGGCAGCAGATAGAGGTACTGATGGAGCAGTAATAGCAGGTTCCCATGTAGAAGGTCCATTTATAAGTGAAGAATATATTGGTGCTCAAAACAGCCGCTATATTCTTGATCCAGATCCTGATCTGCTTAGAGATTATTATGATGTAATAAAGATAGTTACACTGGCTCCAGAAAAAAAGGGAGCATTAACTTTAATAAAGGAATTAAAAAAGAATAATATTACTGCTGCAGCCGGGCATTCTGCAGCTAATTATGAAGATTTCCAGGCAGCCAGAGAGGCAGGAATGGATCATTTTACACATCTATATAATGCTATGTCAGGACTGCACCACCGCCGACCTGGTCTTGTGGGGGCTGCACTGGATTCAGATTTGACAGTAGAATTGATAGCCGATTTGATACACCATCATGAAGCAGTTGATAGACTTACTATAAAATATAAAGGTGCTGATAGAGTTATTCTGGTTTCAGATTCTATGGAAGCAGCAGGGCTGGAAGATGGAAAATATGAGCTTGGTGGACAGGAAGTATTTGTAAAGGAGGGAGCAGCCAGGCTAAAAAGTGGTCAGCTGGCAGGAAGTGTGCTCACTCTGGATAAGGCTGTCAGAAATGTTATGAGTATAACCGATTTAAGTATTCCTGAAATTTTTAGAATGGTGACTTTAAATCCTGCCAAAAAACTTGGAATTGATCATCAAACAGGTAGAATAGAAAAAAACTATTTTTCAGATCTAATTCTTCTAAATAAAAAATTTGAGGTTCTAAAAACTTTTATACGGGGGAAAACCTTATAAATTAAATAGGGAATATTTTATAAAAATAAAGGAGTATTTGAGAGATAATTTGATTTAAAGAGAGATAAATGTCATTTTCGGCATTTTTAATAATTTGACCTTTTCTGACTATTTGACTATAATAATAATAGAAAGTTAAAAGAAAAATAATTTAAAAGAAAAATTCGGAGGTGGTTTTATGTTTGATCTTGTACCTTTTAGAAACCGCAATCGAAGAGATTTAATCGATCGCGAGGATGATCCATTTAATCGTATTGTCTCTGACTTTTTTGGTGATGTGATGGATTTTGCGGATCGCGGATTTAGAGCAGATATCAAGGAAAACGATGATGAATTTTTAATTGAAGCAGAAATGCCTGGTATAAAGAAAGATAATATCAATTTAGAAATAAATGAAGATTATCTGACAATTACTGCAAGCAATGAAGAAAGTAAAGAAGAAAAAGGAGATAAATATATCCGGCGCGAAAGAAGAAGAGGAACTTATTCCCGCAGTTTCTATCTGGATAATGTAAATGAAGATGAGATAAAAGCCGAATATGATGATGGAATTTTGAAAGTTCATCTTCCTAAAAAAGAAAAAACATCAGTTAAATCCCGCACAATAGATATTGAATAATTTAGATTTAAAAAATAAATATTGACGAAAAGGACAATTTTAAGGATGTTTTATTGCCCGGCATTACCGCCGGGCTAATTTTTTGTGTGCTCCGTAAATTATTCTGATAATAGGTGAAAGTCCTATCTATGTTGTGGCATGTATCATGTAGAAGTCAACAGTGACAGGGTGTTCACCGTGAGGTGGAATCTGAAGAGTCTGAGACGTGCTGTTAGTCCAAAACATTATGTGAACCAGAGGTGGCATCTGTAAATGGCGATTCGCCAAAAAATCGAAGAAGCTCAATGCCGGCATAAAAACCATGCAATCTAGGCTGGATTTGCAGATGTGATTAGGGTTGGAATGACAGCAAGATGGAATAATTGGCCGGAGGAGTTCTGTATTTGTCTAAAACTAAAACTAGTTTTAGTAAGTCGAGGCATAACCTGAACGGGAAAACCAGGATAAAGTAGATACAGAGTTCAGATGGCGTCAATAGTAGCTATGATGACTGGTCCTTAGATAACAGGGTGACCTGCAGGAGGATAAAGCCAGTTTAGCAAAGGACAGCCAGCGCAGTCGAAGTTGAAGATAATACAGGAGTGGTAGACAGATTTTAATGGTTTAAACACTGCTTAAAGTAGTGGGTCAGGCTGATAGCCGGAGGGAGAAATCTAATCTCAAAGGTGATAGGTCAGAAACACCATAACCTCAGTAGTAATATGTCAGAGGGGGCGATTGGTGATAACCTAAAACGTGGCTGATAATATAGGGTGGCGTAATATCGCCACTGCTGGCAAATATCTTTCTGCATGAGTTCGATAAAGTAATGACAGAAAGAGGGTATAAACTGGTGCGATTTGCTGATGATTTTGTGGTAATGACGAAATCAAAAAGGAAAGCTAAAAGAGCTTATGAAGTAGTTA